>DASZEO010000499.1:0-4346 GCA_035940755.1 Allosphingosinicella sp.
GCATCTTGGCAGGTTTGGCGCTATGGGCCGGATTCACGGTTCACGAAAACGGGTTCTGGTCACCGGCGGCGCCGGCTTCCTGGGCTCGCACCTCGTCGACCGGCTGCTCGAGCAGGGGCACGAAGTGCTCTGCGTCGACAATTTGTTCACCGGCGCCCGGGAGAATATCGACCACCTGCGCAGCCACCCGCGCTTCGAGTTCCTGCGCCACGACATCTGCCACCCGCTCCACGTCGAGGTGGACGAGATCTACAATCTCGCCTGCCCCGCCTCGCCCATCCACTATCAGCACGATCCGGTGCAGACGACGAAGACGTCGGTGCTCGGCGCGATCAACATGCTCGGCCTGGCCAAGCGGCTGATGTGCCGGATCCTCCAGGCGTCGACGAGCGAGATTTACGGCGATCCGACCGTTCATCCGCAGCGGGAATCCTATTGGGGCAACGTCAATCCGATCGGCCCGCGCTCCTGCTACGACGAGGGCAAGCGCTGCGCCGAAACGCTGTTCTTCGATTATCATCGCGAACATGGGGTGGCGATCAAGGTCGCGCGCATCTTCAACACCTACGGCCCGCGCATGCATCCCGGCGACGGGCGGGTGGTATCGAACTTCATCGTCCAGGCGCTCACCGGCGAGCCCATCACCCTCTACGGCGAGGGCGAGCAGACGCGCTCCTTCTGCTACGTCGACGACATGGTGGCGGCGTTCCTGTGCCTGATGGAGAGCCCGGAGGACTTCACCGGCCCCGTCAATCTCGGCAATCCGAACGAGTGCACCATCTCGCAGCTTGCCCAAACGGTGATCGCGCTGACGGCCTCGGCATCGGCTATCGAACGCCGGCCGCTGCCGCAGGACGACCCCGTCCGCCGGAGGCCCGACATTAGCCTTGCGCAGCGCGTGCTCGATTGGGCGCCGCAGGTGGAGCTTGCAGAGGGGCTTGGCCGCACGGTCGAGTATTTCCGCCGCGCGCTCGGCACCGCCGGCGAGCCGCGCCGCCCCCGGCTCGTGGCTGGCTCACCCAGCCGCGGCTAAATCGGTGGCAGCTTCCGCTCCCCAGCTGCGCGTTAGCGTCGTCATGCCCGTACGCGATGCCGGGCCGTACCTCGAGGCGAGCATCCGGAGCATTCTCGAGCAGACCTTCACCGATTTCGAGTTCATCGTCCGGGATGACGGCTCGGTCGACGGCTCCACCGAAACCCTTCGGCAATGGGCTGAGCGCGATCCTCGCATCAAGCTTTTCGTCGGCGACCGGCCACTCGGCCCTGCCGAAAGTTCCAACTGGGTCGTGCGTCAGGCGTCCGCGCCGTTCATCGCCCGGATGGACGCCGACGACATTTCCCACCCGGACCGGCTGCGGCGCCAGCTCGCCGTCCTCGAAGCCGATCCGGGCGCCTGCCTCGTCGGCACGCTGTGGGAGGGGATCGACCCCGGCGGCCGCAGGGTGCGGCCGCGCGATCGGTGGCGGCTGTCGCGCCGGGGCCCGTTCGCGCCCTTTCCTCACGGCTCGATCATGTTCCGGCGCGAGGCCTTCGACGCAATCGGCGGCTACCGCGGCGAGTGCAACTTCTGGGAAGACGCCGACCTCTACCAGCGCATGGGGACGGTGGGACGGCTGATGGTACTGCCGGAGGCGCTTTACCAGCACCGCTCGTCCGGCCACAGCACCCGCGTGGTGTCGCCGAGCGATTGGGTGGAAGATCAGGTGGACCGGATGTACCGGACGCTAGAAGGCCGCCCGCGGGACGAAAGCGCGGAGCCCTCGTCCTCATCCGCAAAGATCCTCCCGAAGGTCTTTTTATCGCTCGGCTCGACCTATTTGTGGGCGGGGGAGCGGCCGGGTGTGTTGCGCCGGCTATGGCGGCGTTCCGAGCTCGGGCTCGACCGGGAGAGCGTCGCGGTGCTCGCCTGGGCGCTGTGGGGGTCGGTCAGCCCGCGAACGCTGCGCCAGGCATTGCGCACGCTGATCCGGGTGCGCGATTTCTCGGTGCGCAAGCACTACAGGGACGGGGTGGCGTACCAGTGGCACCCCACTTTTCACGCGCCCGAACCGGCTGTTCCGCAAGATTCCAGCGGCCGCGCGGGCTAAGCCGCCTGAGGGATTCGGCCCGCCGAGCTCAGCAGGCCTGCTCGTGAACCCGCAGCCAATCCTCCGCCAAAACGAGCCGCGGCGGATCGTCGACGTCGATCCAGGTTCGCGCCCGCACGTCCATCGTAAGCGCCTGACCACGGTCGGCTAGATGCTGCATGCCGTCCGAAAGGCTTCCGCTCGCGCCATCCGCGACGGCCGCCCGGATAGCTTGCGCCAGCTCGGGCGTGGCAAGGAAGATGCCGGTATCGATGGCGTTGTAGCGATCGAGTGTCTTGCCGATCCGCACGATCCTGCCCGAGGCGTCCACCTCGACCTTCGTGGCGTCCTCGATGTCGAGCATGGCTCCGGAGAGCCTGCGGTCGACCGCCAAGGTGACGGCCGCGCCGCGGCTCCCGCGGGCCAGTAGGTCACGCGCGATGTCGGGATCGAAGAGATGATCGGACATGAGCAGCAGATACTCGCCCGCGATCGTGTCGGCGCCCGCCAGGACTGAAAAGCCGTTGGGTCGGTCCCAGTCGGCCGTGGGGACCGAGCGCAGCTCGACGCCGAGCCGAGAGCGAAGGCCGGCGAGAAAAGCCTCTAGACGCTCAGCGTCATGCCCGGTCACCACCACGAACTCGTCCGCCCCGGCGGCGCGAGCGGCGATGACGACGCGCTCGATCAGCGGGACGCCGGCGACCGGCGTCAGCGGCTTCGATTCCGATATGGCCCGAAGGCGGCTGCCATAGCCGGCCGCCAGGATCAGGCAGTTCATTCCGCGGCCAGCGCCTCGCCGGCGATGAACTCCTCGGTCAGCTGAGCGGCGATGTCGTCGCTGAACTGCTGGGGCGGATGCTTGCAGAAAAAGGCGGACGGGCCGATCAGCACGCCGCCGATGCCGCGATCGAGCGCGACCTTGCAGCAGCGTATGGCGTCGAGGACCACCGCGGCCGAGTTCGGGCTGTCCTCGACCGAAAGACGAAGCTCCAGGTTCATCGGAACGTCGCCGAACAGGGCGCCCTCGATCCGCAGGAAGCACAATTTGTTGTCGTTGAGCCAGGGAATGTAGTCGCTCGGCCCGACATGGATGTCGTCCGTGGCGAGGCGCTCGGCCATGATGGACTGCACGGCCTCGGTCTTCGATTCCTTCTTGGAAGCCAGGCGGGAGCGGTCGAGCATGTTGAGGAAGTCCGTGTTGCCGCCGGTGTTGAGCTGGTAAGTGTGGCTGACGCTGACGCCGCGCTGGCGGAACAGGTTAGAAAGCACGCGATGGACGATGGTGGCGCCGAGCTGTGCCTTGATGTCGTCGCCGACGATCGGCAGCCGCTTTTCCTGGAAGCGCCGCTCCCAGGTCGGATCGCTGGCGATGAAGACCGGCATGCAGTTCACGACCGCTACCCCGGCTTCGAGCGCGCATTCCATGTAGAAGCGCGTGGCTTTCTCCGATCCGACGGGAAGGTAGTTCACGAGCACTTCGGCGCCCGACTGCCTCAGCGCCGCGACGATCTCGTCCTTCGTGGCCTCCGGCGCTTCGGCGCGGACGAAGCCGCGCCCGGCGCCGGCCTCCATCATGTGATCGGCCATCCCGTCGAGGATCCGGCCCATGATGACCGTGAGGCCGGTCGGCGGAATGTCGCCTTCAAAGACGGCGGTGCAGTTCGGCGCGGCGAAGATCGCTTCGGCCAGATCGCGGCCGACCTTCCGCGCGTCGGTGTCGATCGCCAGCACGAAGTCGATCGCTGCGGGCCCGAAGCCGCCGATCGTCTGGTGGATCAGGCCGCGGGCCTGGCGCGCGGGCTCGGCATAATAGTGCACGCCCTGCACGAGCGAGCTCGCGCAATTGCCGATACCGACCAGCGCCACCTTGATGTTTCTCATGACTCCCCCGGGGAAAGAATGCCGGACGCTCTCGCACAAAGACTCTAGAAGTCAAGCGCTTCGCTCCGATCGCGGGCGGTGAACAGGCCGCAGCGAGTGTTGGCGTGAGGCTGCCGCGCCGGCGGTGATTTTTCGCTTCCCTTGTCGGCTGAGCCACGCAAGAAGCGGGGCGAACAGGACTTTCTCGGGAAGCTTTCCATGGCCTCGGCGCCCGCGGATCTTCCGCCACCCCCGCGCAGTGCGCCGCCGCGGACTCGGCCCCGCGAGCTCGAGGACCCGCTCAATCTGTTCGTGTATCACCCGCTCGCCGCCCGCCTGGCGCGGCTGCTGGCCCCGACACCGGCGACGCCCAACGGGGTCTCCGTGGCGGGAGCGCTGTGCATCTGGGCCGCCGCCTGG
>DASZEO010000500.1:0-6423 GCA_035940755.1 Allosphingosinicella sp.
CATCGTCACCATCGGTACGCCGTTCGGATGGGCGCTGGTCAACTTCCACCAGAACATCATCGTCAATCGCTCGGCCGATTTCGGAGTCGCGCCGCCGCAGGCCTATCTGGCGACGATCAACTCCTCCTGGCAGCTCGCCACTTTGCCGATCCTGGCTTTGACGCTGCCGGTCCTTCGCCGGTTCTACGCGTTGATGGCGATGGCCGCGGTGAACCTCGCCGTCCACAGCGCCATCGGTCACAAGGAATACCGGTTCATCTTTCTGAGCGTCGCCATCGTCGTCATTGTGGCGGTGATCGGATCGGCCGAGCTGGTGTGGCGGAACCGCGAGCGTCTCTCAGGCGGCCGGCTGCGGCTTTTCGCCGGCGGGCTGGTGGCGGCGTGGATCGCCCTGTCGGCCGCGCTGGGATCCGCGAGCTGGCTCAATTACGGCTGGCAACAATTCGCCGCCGGCTCGCAGGCCGTCACTGCTCTCCGCTCGGAGCCCTCCCTGTGCGGCGTCGGGCTGCTTCGAGTCGGATTCTGGGACACGGGCGGCTACACCTATCTGCACCGCCCGCTTCCGATCTACGTGATCAGCGATTTGCCGGCGCAGGCCGCCGCTTTCGACTCGATCATCGCCGATCGGTCCAGCGTCGGCGCGATTCCCCCGGCCTACAGCCGGTCCTTTTGCTCCTCGGACGGCAGGCTTTGCACCTTCGTCCGCCCTGGCGGCTGCGAGAGCAACGCAGCCGCGCAGCAACGTCTCGACAGGGTAATGGTGCGGCGGAACTGGTAGGCGGCAAGGTTCGCTTCGCCTCCAGCACGTGCTTTTCGATTGAAAACCGGCTGCAGAGTCGGGAAGTCAGGGGCGTCGCTCAGGCGAGAGGACATGCAGGGGCATTTCCAGCTGCGCAATCCGGGCGACCCGCGCCCCTTCTGGGAGCATCCGGCGATGCTCGCCGCGCTGGTCGTCGCGAGCGCCTTGCCGCTGTTCTGGCCGGACGTGCCGCCGCTGCTCGACTTGCCCGGCCATATGGGCCGCTACCGCGTGCAGCTCGATCTCGCGACCTCGCCGGCGCTCCAGCAATATTACGGCTTCGAATGGGCGCTGATCGGCAATCTCGGCGTCGACCTGGCGGTTCAGGTGCTGGCGCCGCTGATCGGCTTAGAGCCCGCGGTGAAGCTGATCGTCCTCACCATTCCGGCGCTGATGGTGGCAGGGCTCTTGTGGGTGGCGTTCGAGGTCCACGGCCGCGTGCCGCCGACGGTGTTGTTCGCGCTGCCCTTCGCCTATAATTTCCCGTTCCTGTTCGGCTTCGTCAATTTCGCTCTGGCGATGGCGCTCGCGCTCAACGCCTTCGCCTTGTGGCTTCGGCTGGCGCGCCTGAACAAGCTGTGGCTGCGGGCGGCTTTGTTCGTGCCGCTGTCCGCGGCCCTGTGGGTCGTGCACGCCTTCGGCTGGGGAACGCTCGGCGTGCTGGCCTTCTCGGCCGAGCTGGTCCGCCAGTTCGACCGCGGCCACAATTTCGTCATCTCCGCCTTCCGCTCCGGAATCCACTGCCTGGCGCTGACGCCGCCGATCGCTCTGATCCTGATCTGGCGAAGCGAGGCGGCGGGCCGCACGCTCGACTGGTTCAACATGCACCGCAAGCTCGACTGGCTGAGGATGGCGCTTCGCGACCGCTGGGAATGGTTCGACGTCGGATCGCTGGCGCTGATCTCGGCGATCATTTTCTGGGCGATGGTCAGCCGGCGAATGACCTACTCGCGCAACCTGGCGGCCTCGGCGCTGTTCCTTTCCATCGTCTTCGTGCTGCTGCCGAGGATCGTGTTCGGATCGGCTTATGCCGACATGCGGCTGGCGCCTTACCTCTTCGCGATCGGGCTGATTGCGATCCGCTTTCCGGAAGGAGCGAGCCGACGCTTCGTCAACGCTTTGGGCATTGCCGGCTTCGCCTTCTTCCTCGTCCGCACCGGCGCCACCACCGTCAGCATGTGGCTCTACGACCGCAGCTACGACCGCGAGCTCGCCGCGCTGAACCATGTGCCGGTGGGCGCGCGGATGGTGAGCTTCGTCGGCCGGCGCTGCCGCGAGCCCTGGGCGATGTCGCGGCTGCTCCACCTGCCGGGCCTCGCCATCGAGCGCCGACAGGCGTTCTCCAACGACCAGTGGGCGATGGCCGGCGCGCAGCTGATCACCGTCCATTATCTCGACGGCTGGCCGTTCGTACGCGACGCCACCCAGATCGTGACCCAGCGGCGCTGCCCGCGCGAGGTGTGGCGCCCGATCGACCAGGCGCTGGCCATCGTCCCTCGCAACGCCTTCGACTATGTCTGGCTGATCTCCCCGCCCCGCTACGATCCGGCGCTCACCTGGGGCTTGCGGCCGGTGTGGCGGAGCGGGACGAGCGTGCTTTACCGAGTCGAGCGCGGCGCCAGCAGCGCGAACAGCGAGACTCCGGCCGGGAGCGGCACCCTTCCGACGAGGTGACGCTCGAGCCCGAAGATCGACCGGAACAGCGCGTTGAGCGGGGCCGGCGGCAGCTTGTCGTCGCTGTCCGACTTGCCCGCGACCTTCCCCGCCAGGCGGACGGCCGCGGCGAGCGGGAACAGCAGGCTGTTGAAATAGCCGATCCGCTCCGACTTGAGGCCGGCGCCTTCGATCACTCGGCGCAGCGCGCGCTTCGAATAGCGGCGCTTGTGGTGGTGGGCGACGTCGTGCGCGCTCCACATCCAGGGATAGGCCGGCACCGTCACCAGGATCCGCCCCTCTGAGGCGAGCTTGCCGGCGATGCTCGCCAGCGCCGCCTGATCGTCGTCGACATGCTCCAGCACGTCGAGCAGCGCGATGAGGTGATACGCCCGGTCCGGCACTCCGGTCAGCGCCGGCAGCGGCGCGTCACCCACCGTGTGGCCGAGGCGCCGGCTGGCGAGCGCGCGCGCCTCCCCGTCGACTTCAAGCGCGTCGAGGCGACCGAAGCCGCGGAGCATGTCGAAATTGTGCCCCGTCCCGCATCCGATCTCCAGGATCCGGGCGTCGGCCGGGAGCGGCACTTCGCGCTCGATCAGGTCGTGGAGGATCTGGCGGCGCGCCACGTACCACCAGTGGACGGCGTCCTGCTCGGCCATCCGGTCGAAGACGGCGCGTTCCATCAGCCCTCGCCTTCTTCGGGAAAGCCGATCTTCTTCCTGACCACGTAGAGCGGCCGCCGCTTGGTCTCGATGAGGATCCGCCCGACATATTCGCCCAGCACGCCGAGCGAGATGAGCTGAAGGCTGGCGAAGAACAGGATCGCCACCATCAGCGAGGGATACCCGGCCACGTCGCTGCCGTAGAAGATCGTCTTGATCACGACGTACACCGCGTAGAGCAGTGAGAAGAAGGCGATGACGACGCCGATATAGGACCAGATCCTGAGCGGCATGGTCGAGGCGGAGGTGATGCCGTCGAGCGCCAGCGTCCAAAGCTTCCAGTAGCGGAACTTGGTCTGGCCCACCGCGCGCGGCGCCCGCTGATATTCTACCGCCGCCTGGCGAAAGCCCGACCAGGCGAACAGGCCCTTCATGAAGCGGTTGCGCTCCGGCATGGCGCGGATCACCTCGACGACCGAGCGGTCGAGCAGGCGGAAATCGCCGGCATGTTCGGGAATCTTGTCCGACGACAGGTAATTATGGGCGCGGTAATAAAGATCCGCGGTCAAACGTTTGGGCAGGCTGTCGCTCTCGCGGTTGGTACGCACGCCGTATACGACCTCGTATCCATCCCGCCACTTGGCCAGCATCGCCCCGATTACCTCGGGCGGGTCCTGGAGGTCGACGTCGATCGGGATCATCGCCTGCCCCGCCGCATGGTCGAGGCCGGCGGTCAGCGCCGCTTCCTTGCCGAAATTGCGCGACAGCGACAGCGCCCGCACCCGCGCGTCGCGCTGGTGGGCCTGCAGGATGGCGGCCAGCGTATGGTCCTCGCTGCCGTCGTCGACGAACAGGATTTCCCACGAGTTCTGCTCGCCTCCGCTGGGGAACAGTCCTTCGAGGATGGGCGCCACCCGCTCGACGAAGGGCCCGATGGCCTGGTCCTCGTCCTTGACCGGGACGATCAGCGACAGGACCGGGCCTGGCGCCATCAGGCGAAAACCCAGTGGCGATTGAGCGCGAAAGTGAGGAGCGGCGTCACGAACAGGATCGGGATCACCGGCCACCAGGTCGGCCCGTGCATCTGCTTGACCAGCAGCCAGACGAAGAATTGGTTGGAGACGAAGCCGATCACGTTGACCGTGAAGAAGCGCGCCGCGCGGGCGGCGGCGCGGTCACGCGAGCCGTGGCCGCGGAAGCTGAACCGGCTGTGGAGGACATAGCCGAGGCCGGTGAAAAACAGGAAATTTAGCGTCAGCGACAGCATCGGCTCGACGCCGAAGAAGGTCGCCACCACCCAATAGCCGCCGGCGACGAGCACCGTCAGCAGGCCGCCGGTCAGGCCGAAGCGGATCAGCTGCCCGGCCATTTCGCGATGCTGTTGAACCTGCCTGATCACCGGCAATTCGCCCCGCTTGCCCTTTGGCTAGGAGCGACTAATGCGCCCCAAGGGGCTTGAAAAGCAAAGAAACGGCGCATGGGGCAAGTCGGCGAGGCGGGGATCGGCCGGGAGGCACGGCACTGGCGGGCGCTGGTCCTCCTGTTCTGGCTGGCAGCGGCCGGCTACATGATCTGGGAGCGCTGGGGGGCGATCCGCGGCTTCGCCCTCGGCGACACCGACGACAATATGCGCATGATGCAGGTGCGTGCGCTGCTTCACGGGCAGGGCTGGTACGACCTCAGGCAATATCGCCTGAACCCGCCATTCGGCGCCGATATTCACTGGTCCCGGCTGGTCGACCTGCCGATCGGCGGAATCAAGCTGGCGCTGACGCCGCTGATCGGCGGGCGCAGTGCCGAGCTCGCCGCGGTGGCGGCGGCGCCGCTGCTGCCGATGCTGGTGGCGATGACCGGGCTCGCCGTGACTGCGCGGCGGCTCATCCACCCCTGGGCCTTCGCCATCGCGGTGGCGCTTATCGCGTGCGCGGGCTCGGCCCGCGGCATGTGGTCGCCGCTTCGGCTCGATCATCATGGCTGGCAACTGGCGATGCTGGCCTGCTCGCTGGCGGGGCTGACCGATCCGAGACGGGCCCGCGGCGGCGCCTTGCTCGGCATTTCAACCGCGCTGTCGCTGGCGATCGGCATGGAGATGCTGCTCTATCTCGCCCTCGCGGGGGCGGTGACGGCGCTGCGCTGGATCGTCGACGGCGACGAGGCGCGGCGCCTGTTCACCTACGGCGCCTCGCTCGGCGGCGGCTGCGCGCTCGCCTTCCTCGTCTTCGCCTCCGAGGCGAACCGCGCCCCGGTTTGCGACGCGCTGTCGCCGGTATGGCTGTCGGCGATGGTCGCAGCCGGAGGGATCGCCGTCGGCCTGGCCATGCTCAAGATCGAGGACTGGCGCTGGCGCGCCGCCGCCGCCACCGCCGCAGCCGTGGTCCTCGCCGGAGCCTTCCTCCTCGTCTGGCCGGGCTGCGTGGGCCGCCTCGAGGGCACGAACCCCGAGCTCGAGCGGCTGTGGCTCGACAAGGTGCGCGAGGCCATGCCGGTGTGGAAGCACGGCGCGCGCACGGCGGCCATGATCGTCACTCTGCCGGTGGCCGGGCTGATCGGCTACGCGCTGATGCTGTGGACTCGGCGGGCCGAGCCGCAGCGTTTCATGCTGTGGCTGTCGGTGGCGCTTCCAGCGCTGCTGGCGGCGGCGCTGCTGCTCTGGCAGACCCGGGCCGGCCCGGCCGCACAATTGCTGTCCATCCCCGGAGCGACCGCGCTGGCCTGGACGGCCATCATGTGGGTGCAACGCCAGCGGTCGATGACCGTCCGGGTCGTCGGCGTGGTTCTTGCGTTCCTCGTTGTCTCCGGGCTTGCCACCGGCTACGTCACCCAGCTCTATCCCGAGCCGCTCAGCAACTACCGGCGCAACGTCAACATCGCCAATTCGCGCTGTCCGACGCTGGCGGCGCTTCACCCGATCGCGATCCAGCCTCCGGGGACGGTGCTCACCTTCGTCGATCTCGGGCCGCGGCTGATCACGGTCACTCCGCACAGCGCCATCGCCGGGCCCTACCACCGCAACGCGCAGCAGATTCTCGACGTGATGCACGCCTGGCGCGGGGATGCCGCGAACGCGCGCGCAACGATCGAGCGGTACCGGGTCAACTACGTGCTGATCTGCCCGAACCTGTCGGAATCCACCGTCTACCGCGCCGAGGCGCCGCGGGGCTTCTACGCACAGCTGGCGGACGGGAAGGTGCCCGACTGGCTGGAGCCGGTGCCGCTGCCGGCCAACTCCCCCTACCGCATGTGGCGGGTGGTGCGCCGGCCTAGCTGAAGCTTCTTTCGATGCCGTCGATGACGAACTGGGCGGCGAGG
>DASZEO010000501.1:0-3378 GCA_035940755.1 Allosphingosinicella sp.
GTCACTTCGTCCATGACGCTGTTCTGGAAGGCGCCGGCGCGGGCGAATTGCCGATGGCCGGCGATCTGCGCCGGGGTGAGCGGCGGCGGCTCCCCGGGCGGCGCCGGCTCGAACGGCGCTGGCGGCGCATCGGTGATGGTCGCAAAGCCGCTCGGCTCGATCGTCGAGCCCGCCGGCGGCTGGGCCAGCAAGGCGGCGGCCGGCGTAGCGGGCAACGATTCGCCGGTCGCGCAGCCGGGTGCGAGCAGGAGGCAAAGGAACGGAAGAAGCCTAGGTCTCATCCGCCGAATCATGCAGCCGACGCCGTGAGCCGAGGCTGAACCGGCACCCGGAGAAAAGCAGGGAAGGAGCCGCGGAGCACTGTCAGGTCGGCACGCGCCGCGAACGTCTGGACTCGCCGCGCGCGCGGCGCGACGATGGCCTCATGAAATCGCTCCTGCTGCCGATCCTGCTGACGCTGTCCGCCTGCGCCACCGTTCCGGAGGGCCCGCGCGCGCCGGAGACCTATGCCTGGGCGGCGTTCGACCGCGACGGCCTCACCGCCTCCGGCGCGAGCGGGCTGGCCGATCGGGCGCGGCAGCGCGCGCTGACGATCGACGACCCGGTGCGGATCGCGTCCATCTCCAAGCTGGTGGTGACGCTCGGCGTCATGCGGCTGGTGGAGCAGGGGCGGCTCGACCTCGACCGCGACGTTTCCGATTATCTAGGCTGGACGCTGCGTAATCCGGCTTTCGCGGATCCGCCGGTCACGCTCCGGCTGCTGCTGTCGCACACCTCCTCCCTGCAGGACGAGGTGGACTATGCGGTGCCGCTGGGGACTGAGCTGCGCAGCGTCGTGAGCGATCCGGCGGCGTTCGACCCAGAGCATCCGCCGGGGACCTTCTTCCGCTACTCGAACCTCAATTTCCCCGTCGTCGGCTCGGTGATGGAGCGCGTGTCGGGGGAGCGGCTGGACCGGCTGATGGAGCGGCTGGTGCTTGGGCCGCTGGGGCTCGACGCCTGCTTCAACTGGACGACCTGCAGCGACTCGGCCGTGGCGCGGGCGGTCGTGCTTTACCAGCCGGACGGCACCGTCATCCGCGACGATCTCGGCGGCCGCCGTCCGGATTGCCCGGTGCTGGCGCCGGAGGGGGTGCCCTGCGACCTCTCCGGGTATCAGCCCGGCAGCGACGGCGCCCTGTTCTCGCCGCAGGGGGGGCTGCGAATCTCGATGCGCGACCTCGCCACAGTCGGGCGGCTGCTGCTGAATCGGGGGCGGCACCAGGGCGCGCGCTTTCTCAGCGAGCGCAGCATCGCGACGATGGCTGCCCCGCAGTGGCGGATTGGGGGCCGCAACGGCGACACGGACGGCGGCTTCTACTGCGCCTACGGGCTTGCCGTTCAGACGCTCGCGGTGGCCGAGCCGGAGTGCCGCGACGACCTGTTCGGCGGCGGCCGCGTTACGATCGGCCATGCGGGCGACGCTTACGGGGTTCGGTCGGGCGTTTGGGTCGACCCCGCGACGGGCACGGGCATTGCCTTCTTCGCCGCCAACAACGGCGAAGATCCGCCGCGCGGCCGCACCGCCTATCGCGCGGTCGAGGAATGGCTGGCGGCGCGGCTGCCGCGCTAAGCGGTGACAAGGGGCTAAGACTGCGGCATCGCTGCGTCACCGAATCGAAAAGGGGGACACGATGCAAAAGTGGGTGAAGATACTGGTTGGGGTGGTGATCAGCCTCGCCATCTTCGGGGGCGTGGCCGCCGCGGTCAACGACGCGCATCCTCTCCGCTCGAGCTTCGACCTGGAGGGATGCACCGAACGATCGCGCTATTCCAGCGAGGGAAGCGGGCATTGCTACGATGAATATCGCCGCTCGACCGACCGGAGCGACTCCAGCGACCGGTTGTTGGCGCTCGCCGTGGGCGCAGCCGCAGTCGGCCTGTTCTGGCTGCTCGCGAACCTGTTTTATTTCCGGCCGCGCCGACGCCGCGCCGGGGCCGATATGCCCTCCGCCTAGTGGGAGAATTGGGCGGCGGGGTCAGATGTCCTCGTGCACCATGTCGATCTCGCGCACCCGCCGTTTCTGCCGCGCCGTATCGACGAGGCGGCGAAGCTCTTCGCGGCGCTGCTGGGCGCGCTCGATATAAGGCAGCGACAGGTCGCCGCCACGGGTGGTCTCGTCGCTCGAGCAGATGGTGACGGTGCCGATGCCGGCCATCTGGTTGATCAGCGAGAAATCGAGCCGGACGTCCTTCACCCTGTAGAGCTCGACCTCGTCGATGCTCTTCATGAAGATGCCGCGGCGGATGATCAGCCGCTCGGTCGTCACTTCGTAGGTCGCGGCCAGGTTCTCGACCCAGCGAACGATCACGACGATCAGGCTCAGGACGGTGAGGCCGAGGAGGTAGATTCCCCAGTCCGGAACGATCAGCGCGCCGACGATGCCGGCGATCCCGAGCAGGATCGTTCCCCAGCCGGCGAGGGTTCCGCGCAGCCATCCCAATGTCGACGAGCGAAAGCTGTCCAGCCGTTCGTCCATCATCGCCTCCCCCGTTGCTGATCAGGAGCTAGCATGAGCGCCGGTGAAAGGCAGCAGCCTTTGCAGCGTCGCCAAGTCGGCCGGCGCGTCGATTCCGGCGCCACTGCGCAGCAGGAAGACATGGCGGACGATCTCGGCCTGCTGCTCGAGGCCGTAGCGCTCGAACGGGCGGCCGGCGCGGTAGGTGTAGGCGTAGCGGCAGAAGGGGTGGCGCATCAGCACCAGGTACCAGCGCCCCCGGGTCTGCGCCTGCCACACGTGGGTCATCTCGTGGAGGAACAGCGCCTGACGGCTGAGCGGCGCCTTGCTGTAATCGTCGCTCCAGAGGTCTCCTTGCGGGTTGATCCACAAATGCCCGTCCGGCGCCATGATCGCCTGCTTCGGCTGGAACGGAAACCATTTGCGGCGGTGGATCCGCACGGGGTCGTAGTCGATCGCTCGGCCGAACAGGCTTGCGGCGAGGCTGCGCTCGCCAGCCGTGAGCTGGCGCCCGGCCGACCGCACCTTGCCGAGCGGGAGTGAAAGCATCCTAAGGCCCGACATCGCCGCCGGTGGGCACCAGCACCGCCGGAACCGTGACCGGGGCGCCCCGCTCGAAATGAAGGACGAGATCGAGCCGTCCGCCGGCCGGGATTCGGCGGTCGATCTCGAATACCATCAGGTGGCGACCGGCCGGAGCGAAGGTCAGTGTCTCCCCGGCGCGCACCGGGATGCCCTCCAGCCTGCGCATGCCGCTCGTCGCGCCGCTGGCGGTCGTCTCGTGCATCTCGACGCGCGCCGCGTGCGGCGACGTGACGGAAACGAGCGCGCCGCGATCTCCCTCGATTCGAACCTGAAAATAGCCGGCTGCAGGCCGCGA
>DASZEO010000502.1:0-7018 GCA_035940755.1 Allosphingosinicella sp.
GACAGCGTCGCGCGGCTGGAGCGCAACCCGCTGCGCATCCTGGATAGCAAGGATCCAAGGGATCGCCCGATCGCCGATGCCGCACCGGGCATTGACGAATTCCTCACTTCGGAAGCGGCCGATTTCTTCGCGCAGGTCACGAGCGGCCTCGACGCCGCCGGGGTGAAATGGAAGCGGAACGCGAGGCTGGTCCGCGGCCTCGATTATTATCGCCACACGGCTTTCGAGTTCGTCACCGACCGCCTCGGCGCCCAGGGCGCGGTGATCGCCGGCGGCCGCTATGACGGCCTCATTGAAAGCCTCGGCGGCCCGCACACGCCCGCCGTAGGGTGGGCCGCGGGTATCGAGCGGCTGGCGATGCTGATGGACAGGCCCGAACGCGAGCCGCCGATGGGCGTTGTTGTTCCGTTGGGCAGCCGCGCCGAAGGAGCAGCGGTCCGCATTATCGCCGATTTGAGACGGCGCGGCCTTGCGTGGGACATGGCGTTCAAAGGCAATATGAAGCGCCGGATGGCGAAGGCGGCAGAAAGCGGCGCTGCTTTTGCGATCATCCTCGGCGATCAAGAAATCGACCGCGGCGAAGCGGGGGTTAAGCATCTGGCCACCGGAGAGCAGGTGACGACCGGCCTGGATCAACTCGCCGACCGGCTGGCCATGCTCGGGAGTGCGTCGATGCGCGACCAGCTTTCCTTCCACGACGTTCTGACGAAGGATCGGGTCGGCTTCGTGAGCGAACCGGAGCGGCCGCAGAAATGACCCGCATCCCCGCAGAACGGATCGCCGCGATCGAGGGGCGGCGGGAGGAGCTTCAGAATGCGCTCGCCGCCGGCGATCTGGCGCCGGACCAGTTCGTGAAGCTGTCAAAGGAATATGCCGAGATAGAGCCGGTGGCGGGGGCGGCGCGGGAGCTTCGGCGGATCCGCTGCGAGCTCGCTGCGCTGAAGGAAATGACCTCGGATCCCGAGATGCGGGAGATGGCGGAGGAGGAGATTGCCGAGCTGGAGGCCCGGCTGCCCGAGGCGGAGCGGGCGCTGGCGCTGAAGCTGCTGCCGCGTGACGCCGCCGACGAGCGCGCGGCAATGCTCGAGATACGCGCGGGCACGGGCGGGGACGAGGCGGCTTTGTTCGCGGGCGACCTGTTGCGCATGTACCAGCGCTACGCCGAGACCAAGGCCTGGAAGTTCGAGCTGATCTCGTCGAGCGCCTCGGAAGTGGGCGGCTTCAAGGAAGCGATCGCCTCAGTCGCGGGCCAGGGCGTGTTTGCCCGCCTCAAGTTCGAAAGCGGCGTCCACCGCGTCCAGCGGGTGCCGGTGACGGAAAGCGGCGGCCGCATCCACACCTCGGCAGCGACGGTGGCGGTGCTGCCGGAGGCGGAGGATGTCGACGTGCAGATCGAGGACAAGGACCTCAGGATCGACGTCTACCGCTCGTCCGGCCCCGGCGGTCAGTCGGTCAACACGACCGACAGCGCGGTCAGGATCACCCACCTGCCGACCGGCCTCGTCGTCATCCAGCAGGACGAGAAATCGCAGCACAAGAACAAGGCCAAGGCGCTGAAGGTGCTTCGCACCCGCCTCTACGAGATGGAGCGCGAGCGGCTGGCGAGCGAACGCGCCGGCGCGCGCAAGTCGATGGTCGGCTCGGGCGACCGCTCCGAGCGAATCCGCACCTACAATTTCCCGCAGGGCCGCGTGACCGATCACCGGATCAACCTCACCCTCCACCGCCTCCCTGAAATATTGGAGGGGCAGCTGGACGAGCTGGTGGGCGCGCTCACCGCCGAGGACGAGGCGGAGCGGCTGGCGAGTTTGGATGAGAGTGCGTGAAGCCCTTGCCGCCGCCGCGGCACGGCTGAGCGGGAGCAGCCAGACGCCGCGACTGGATGCCGAGCTGCTGATGGCCCATGCTCTGGACACGACGCGCGAGGCGCTGCTGCTGGGACGGCAGGAGGACGAGGCGCCGGAGGCGTTCGAAGCGCTCCTTCGCCGCCGCCTCGAGAACGAGCCGGTCGCTTACATCATCGGCCGCCGCGCCTTCTGGATGATCGAGCTGGAGGTCGGGCCGGGCGTGCTCATCCCGCGGCCGGACAGCGAGACGCTGCTGGACGCGGCCGTCGAGCATTTCGGTGCCGCCGCTCCGGCCACTGTTCTCGATCTCGGCACGGGTCCGGGCACTTTGCTGCTGGCGGCGCTGGCGCAATGGCCGCAGGCGCGGGGGCTCGGGGTCGATGCCTCGCCCGACGCACTCGCTTACGCGCGCCGCAACGCCGCTCGGCTGGGGCTTGGGGATCGCTCGACCTTCCGCGCCGGCGACTGGGGTGAAGGCATCGGGGACCGGTTCGACCTGGTGCTGTGCAACCCGCCTTATGTCGAGGCCAGGGCCGCGCTTGCTCCGGACGTCGCCCGTTGGGAGCCGGCGGCGGCGCTTTATGCCGGGGCCGACGGTCTCGACGCACTGCGGCGCCTCGCCCCCCAGCTTCGCCGGCTGGTGCGGCCGGGCGGGGTGGCCTGCGTCGAGATCGGCGCCGGACAGGCGGCCGCGGCCGAGGCCTTGTTCCGCGCGGAACACTTTGCCGTTGCACGGCGCGAAGACCTTGGCGGCGTGCCTCGCTGCCTGATCCTGACCCTTGATCGAGGCTAATTCTTTTCCGCTTGGATTTCGGCGGCGTCATAGTTACATAGGGCTTCAGGGACGGGGCCGACCACAGCATTGGGATGCGTGAGGGCCTGATCGTCGCCGACCCCCGGTTGCTCGTCCGCTTGGCAGGCGATTTGGTGAGGTGCCTGGGTCCGCTTCGGCGGGCTCGAGCCTCTTGGGGTCGTGCAGGAAGGCGGCCGGGAAGGGCCTGGCCGGGAATGAAAGTAAACCACCCTGGGTGAGGATTTTCGTTTGATCAACAATCGTCAAGGCGGCCGCAGGCGCGGCCGGGGGGGCGGTGGCGGCGGGGGCCGCGCGCCCAACATGAATTCGGGAGCCGGCAATCGCCAGGACAACCGGCAGCGCGGCAATGCCGCCCAGCTCCTCGAAAAGTATAAAGGCATGGCGCGCGACGCGCAGATGCAAGGGGACCGGGTCCAGAGCGAATATTTCCTTCAGTTCGCCGACCATTATTACCGCCTGCTCAACGAGAACCGCGCCCGCTACGAAGAGCAGCGCCGGCAGCAGGGCGGCTACGATTCCGACGAGGACGAAGATCAGGACGACATGGCCGCCGCGCCCGAGCAGCGCGACCGCTTCGTGCCCGACCAGCGCGAGCGTTATTCCGGCGACGACGGCGAGCCGCGGCGCGAAGCCACCGAGCGGACGCAGCCGCGCCAGCAGGCCAATGGCGAGTATCGCAATCGCCGGCCGCGCGGCCGTCCGGCCGAGGACGATTATGACGGCGGCGACGGCGAGGAACGGATCGACGCCGCCAGCCTGCCGCCGCCCATCGCCATCGCCAGCGACGAGGTGGACGAGGAGCCGCGCGCGCCGCGGCGCCGTCCGCGCCGTCCGCGCGATGCCGGCGAGGAAATCGCTCCGGCCGCCTGACCGGCGCCCGGCGCCAAGGCGATTGACGCGGGCCCGACAGTGTAGGACGCTCCCCCGACATAGGCTTGGGGGAGCGTTTTTCATGCGTCCATGGCTGATGATCGCCTTTTTGGCCGCCGCGCCGGCGGCCGCGCAGAACGAAATTCCCGCACCCTCGGAGTCCGCGCAGGGCGACGTCGCCGTCACCATCTACAACAACAATTTGGCGCTCGTTCAGGACACTCGGCGGCTCGACGTCGCCGCAGGGCGCTCGCGGCGCGAATTTCCCGACGTGTCGGCGCAGATCCGCCCGGAAACCGTGACTCTCACCGGCGAAGGCATCGGCATCGTCGAGCAGAATTTCGACTTCGACCTGCTCTCGCCCCAGGCGCTGATGCAAAAGGCCGTCGGCGAGACGATCACCCTGGTGCGCACCAACCCCGCCACCGGCGCCGAGACTCGCGAGCGGGCGCGGGTGCTGGCGGCCAATGGCGGCGTCGTGCTGCAGATCGGTGAGCGGATCGAGGTGCTTCGTGACGACGGGCTGCCGGTGCGCGTCATCTTCGACCGTGTCCCTGAGAATCTGCGACCGCGCCCGACGCTGTCGGTGACGATCGAAAGCCAGCGCGGCGGGACCCGCCCGGTCACGCTCACCTATCTGACGCCGGGGCTGGCCTGGCAGGCGGACTATGTCGCGCTGTTCGACGAGACTGCGGGGCAGATGGACGTGCAGGGTTGGATCACCCTAACCAACAACAGCGGCACGGAATATCGCAACGCCGACACCCTGCTCGTCGCCGGGGCTGTGGGACAGGCAGGGCAGGATTATGGGAACCGGGGCTACCCGCGTCCGCCGCCGCCGCCGCCGCGCGGTGTGATGCGCGGCGCCGGCACCGAAAGCGCGCCGCGCGAGCGGATCGCCGATTTCTACCTCTATCCGCTGCCGGAGCGGACGACGATCGCCAACCGCCAGACCAAGCAGGTCAGTTTCCTCGACCTTCATGGGGCGCCGGCGCAGCGCGCCTACGAATTCCGCAACCCCTGGCTGCAGTCGCTGGACGAGCCGCAGAGCGCGAACACGGTCCTGCGCTTCTCGAGCTCGCGCGAGCAGGGGCTTGGCGACGCGCTCCCCGCCGGCACGGTCCGCGTCTATCAGCGCGACCAGCGCGGCAATCCGCAGTTCGTCGGCGAAAGCGCGATCGGCCATACGCCGATGGGTTCGGAGCTGGGGCTCACCACGGGCCAGGCCTTCGACGTGAAGGTGCAGCCGGTCGTCGAGGGCCGCGACGAGATCACCGCCGAGCAGTGGCGCACCACCTCGCGCTTCCGCATCTTCCATCCCGACGGAACCACCACGACCGGCGAATCGGACAGCCTGCGCGAGACCACCTTCTGGCAGACGCGGATGCGCTACACGCTCACCAATGCGCGTCCGAACCCGGTGACGGTCCACGTCTACCAGACGGGGCTGGACAATTACTGGCACGACACTCGGATCGTGTCGGAGAGCCTGGAGAGCGAGCGGCTGTCGGCGGACCAGGTCGTGTGGCACGTGCCGGTGCCGGCCAACGGATCGACCACCCTCAACGTCACGTTCCAGACCCGGAATTAGCGTCTTGGGGCGGATCTTCGCCTTCGCCGTCGCCGCGCTGGCCTTGTGCGGCGCCGCTTCCGCGTCAGCGCAGGCGATTGTGGCTTCGGTGCGGCCTGACGCGGTCGCGGTCACCGTCTATCGCGATCCGAACCGCAGCCCGGAGCAGGCGCCGAACCTCGAGTGGCTGAACGGCTATGCGCTGATCAGCGAGACTCGGCAGGTCTCGATTCCCGCCGGCGAGTCGGTCGTTCGCTTCGAAGGCGTGGCGAGCGGCATCCTGCCCCAGACCGCGATCGTCAGCGGCTTCGCCGAGGGTATCGTCGAGCGTAACCGCGACGCCTATCTGTTGTCGCCGGGCACTCTGCTCGACCGCTCGCTCGGCCGGCGCGTGCACCTGCGCCGCACCTCGCTCGCCACCGGCGCAGTGCGCGAGCAGGAGGCGATCATCCGCTCCAGCGCGGATGGCGCCGTGGTGCTGCAGACGGCCGACGGCTTCGAGGCGCTGCGCTGCACCGGCATCCCGGAGACGCTGGTCTACGATGAGGTGCCGGCGGAGCTGGCGAGCACGCCGACCCTGTCGGTCCGGGTGCGCAGCAGCGCTCCGCTCAGCGCCGCCGTGACCCTGTCCTACCTCGCCAGCAATTTCGACTGGCAGGCCAATTATATCGCTACTCTGTCGGAGGACGGCGAGCGCGCCGATCTGCTGGCCTGGCTGACCCTGGCGAGCAACGACGATACCAGCTTTCCCGATGCGAGCACCCAGGCGGTCGCGGGCCAGCTCAATCGTGAAAACGCCCGCGCCGAGCCCGCCGAGGCACGCTCGCTCGAGCTGCGATGCTGGCCGCAGGCGAGCACCAGCGACATTCCGCTGCAGGATTTTGGGCCGCCGCCCCCGCCGCCACCGCCGCCGGCGATGGCCGACGAGGCGATCGTCGTGACCGGCAGCAGGATCCAGACCGCACAGCTCACCGCGAACAGCCCGGTGACGATGATCGCCGAGCAGGAGGCGCTTGGCGACGTGAAGCTGTACCGGATTCCGGAGCCGGTCACCGTCGCCGCCAATTCCCAAAAGCAGGTCGCGTTCCTGACGCGGGACGGGGTGCGGGTCCGCATGACCTATCGCCGGCGAGTCTCCCCCGCTGACGTCGGCGATCCGCAGCCGGCCCAGCGCCTGCTCGTCAGCCGCAACCGGACCGAGGAAGGCCTGGGCATTCCGCTTCCCGCCGGCCGGCTCGTGCTGTTCACCCAGGCGGCGCAGCGGCCGATCCTGATCGGCGAAGGGTTCGTGCGCGACCGAGCCGTCGGCGAGGACGTCGAGATCGAGCTGGGCGAGGCGAGCGGCGTGTTTACCCAAATCGAGCTGGTCGAGGAGCGCAAGCGGGAAAATCGCTATCGCCTCGTCGTCACCAACGACCAGGCGCGCCCGGTGCGGTTCGAGGCGGAGTTCGAGGATTCGACGGGCTTTCGTCCCGGGCGCCGCCTCGGCCGCCGCGACGGCCGGCCGCTGTGGACCGTGACGGTGCCGGCGCACGGCCGAGCCGTGCTTCGCTATCGCCTCCCCGTCGATAACGAGGACGAGGACGACTAGGCGCGCTTCACCGGGCGCGGGCGATTGTTCTCGTCGAGCGCGACGAAGGTGAACAGGCCGCCGGTCACCTTGACCTCGCGCGTGCCGCGGTCGCGGGTGGCGACCACCTCGATCCGGATGGCGATCGAGGTGCGGCCGATCCGCTCGACCTGCGCATAGACCGATATGAGGTCGTGGAGCAGGATCGGCGCGATGAACTCCATTGCGTCGATGGCGACGGTGGCGACCGGGCCGTCCGCCTCGCGCGAAGCGACGATGCCGGCGGCGATGTCCATCTGGCTCAGCACCCAGCCGCCGAAGATGTGGCCGTTGGCGTTGATGTCGCC
>DASZEO010000503.1:0-2687 GCA_035940755.1 Allosphingosinicella sp.
TGGCGGAGCCGCTGCAGCGGATCTGCGCGGAGCGCGACGTGGCCTTCATCGTCAACGACAGCGTGGCGCTGGCGAAGCGCCTCGGCGCCGACGGCGTCCATCTCGGCCAGCAGGACGGCGATCCGCGCGAGGCGAGGGCGGTGCTCGGCCCCGCAGCCCAGATCGGCGTCACCTGCCACGACAGCCGCCACGTGGCGATGGAGGCGGGCGAGGCGGGCGCCGATTATGTCGCCTTCGGTGCCTTCTTTCCGACCTCAACCAAGCAGACCCGGCACCGGCCGGATCCGTCCATCCTGGGCTGGTGGTCCACGTTGTTCGAGCTGCCCTGCGTCGCTATCGGCGGCATCACGCCCGGCAACGGCCGGCCCCTCGTCGAAGCGGGGGCCGATTTCCTCGCCGTCTGCAGCGCCGTCTGGACCCATGCCGACGGTCCCGCTGCCGCCGTCGGGGCGTTCGAGCCGATCCTGGAGCGCTAGCGCGCCGCCTGCGCCGCCATCGCCTTCAGCGTCATCGCGTCGTGGATGGCGTGGGCGTCGATGTCGTTGTTGAAATAGCACCACACCGGCCGCCCGCCGCGCGCCTGCTCCGCGATCCAGTCGGTCCAGCCGAGCAGGCCCTCGTCCGAATAGCGGCCCCAATATTTGCCCTCGCCGCCGTGGAAGCGGACATAGGCGATCGGCCCCACCGCCACCCGCTCGCTCGCCGATCCGGGCATGTCGTGGACGCAGAAGCTCGCCGCGTAGCGGTCCAGCAGCGCGAACGTCTCCGGCACGTACCAGCTCTTGTCGCGGAACTCGAACACGTTGGTCACGTCCTTCGGCACGAGCTGGAGAAAGGATTCGAGCCGCTCCAGGTTCAGCTTCAGCCGCGGCGGCAGCTGGTAGAGCATCGGCCCCAATCGATCGCCCATATGCCTCACCGGCGCCATCATCCTCGCCAGCGGCTCCTCGCAATCCTTGAGCTTCTTGGCCTGGGTGAGGAAGCGGTTGGCCTTGACCGCGTAGCAGAAGCCCGGCGGCGCTTGGTCGCGCCATTTGGCGAACGTCTCCGCCTTGGGAAGCATGTAGAAGCTGTTGTTGATCTCGACCGTGTCGAAATGCTCCGCGTAGAAGGCGAACCATCGGGCGACCGGCAGCCCCTTCGGGTAGAACCGCTCGCGCCAGTGCTTGTAGTTCCAGCCCGAGCAGCCGATGCGGATCCTCTCCATGGCGAAACGGAACGATGCGTGCCCGAAATAGGTTTCGCTCCCCATGCGCAGGCTGGGCGTCGCTGCCATCGTCATCATCACGGCCGTCGTCACGGCGGCGCTCACCAGCGCCTTCTGGCTGATCGCCTTCAACGCCGGCCGAAGGGCCGGTCCTTCGGCGCCGGGCCCGCAGAACGTCATCACTGAGACCACCGAGCCCGACAACCGCCCGGAGCTGGTGCTCGGCCCCGGCGGCCTCGCCGTTCCGGTCGCCGGCGTGCGGGTTCAGGATCTGGTCGACACCTACACTCAGTCCCGCGCCGGCGGCGCCCGAGTCCACGACGCGATCGACATCATGGCCCCCGCCGGCGCCCCGGTTGTCGCCGCGGCCGAGGGAACGGTTGAAAAACTCTATTTCAGCCGCGGCGGCGGCGGCATCACCGTCTACGTCCGCTCGCCCGACCGGCGGTGGATCTATTATTACGCCCACCTGCAGGAATATGCCCCGGGCCTCACCGAGGGTCAGCGCGTCGAGCGTGGCGGCCGCCTCGGCAGCGTCGGCAGCACCGGCAACGCCAATCCGGCCGGCCCGCACCTTCACTTCGCCGTCCACCAGATGGCGCCGGACGAGCCCTGGTACGAAGGCACGCCGGTCAATCCCTACCCGCTCCTTGCCGGGCGCGGACCGGCCCGCTAAAGCGCCGCCGACTTCTCTTCCGTTCCAGCGAGCATCGTCATGAAGATCAGCGGCGTGGACATCCGTCCCGGCAACATCATCGAATATGAAGGCGGCATCTGGCGGGCGGTGAAGATCCAGCACACGCAGCCCGGCAAGGGCGGCGCCTACATGCAGGTGGAGCTCAAGAACCTCATCGACGGCCGCAAGAACAACGTCCGCTTCCGCTCCGCCGAAACGGTCGAGCGCGTCCGCCTGGACACCAAGGACTTCCAGTACCTCTATGCCGACGGCGACATGCTGGTCTTCATGGACAAGGACACCTACGAGCAGGTGAGCCTTCCGAAGGACCTGATCGGCGAGCCGGCCGCCTTCCTCCAGGACGGCATGGACGTGGTGATGGAGCTCTATAACGAGCGGCCGATCAGCGTTCAGATGCCCGCCCAGATCGAGGCCACTATTGTCGAGGCCGACGCGGTGGTGAAGGGTCAGACGGCATCGTCCTCCTACAAGCCCGCGATCCTCGACAACGGTGTGCGCGTGATGGTGCCGCCGCACATCAGCTCGGGAACCCGGATCGTCGTCGACGTTTACGAGCAGACCTACGTGAGGCGGGCGGACTGAAGCTCCCTCTCCCGCTTGCGGGAGAGGGTTGGGGTGAGGGTCTTGCTGACTCTGAAGCAAAGACCCTCACCCTCCCGCCGCTTCGCCGCGGGCCCCTCCCTCTCCCGCAAGCGGGAGAGGGGTTCGATCGGAGAACGTCTTGGTATCCCATTCCGGCCTGATCACCGTCATGACCCGCGCCGCGCGCAAGGCGGCGCCGCG
>DASZEO010000504.1:0-3321 GCA_035940755.1 Allosphingosinicella sp.
CTGTTCGACCGGGCGGTTGCGCTGCTCCGCGACGGCCGTTCGGAAGAGGCGCTCACCCTCACCGGCGGCGCGTCGGACCCGCAGCTCAGGCGCCTCCAAGGCTACGTCCTGCAGCAGCTCGGCCGCAACGGCGAGGCCGCCGCCGCCTATGAAGCCGCGGTCGCGGCCGCTCCCGACGATTTCGAAAGCTGGAACAATCTCGGCAATTGCCGGCTCGCGCTCGGTGACGCCGCCGGGGCGGTGACGGCCCTGCGCCGCGCGGCCGAGCTGGCGCCGGCGCAGGCGCAGGCGCCGGTTAACGCCAATCTCGCCCGAGCGCTCGAGGCTGCCGGCGACGATGCGGGCCGCCGCGCCGCCCTCGCCGAGGCGGTGCGGCTGGCCCCGCACCAGCCCGGGCTCCGGGTCGAGCTCGGCCTCGCCTGCGCCGCGCTTCAGGATTTCGGCGCCGCCGAGGCCGAATATCGCGCGGCCCTTCGGACCGACCCCTCCTGGCTGCCCGCCGTGATCGAGCTCGGCATGCTGCTCGAACATCTGAACCGAGTCGGCGAGTTCGAGGCGCTGGTGGCGCAGGCGGAGCAGCTTTGGCCGGACAGCGGCGAAATCGGCTTCCTCAAGGCCTGGCTGCTGCGACGCCAGCGGCGCTACCGCGAGGCGCTCGATCTTGCGGAGCGGTCGCCGCCGACGCTAGCTCCCGGGCGCCGGGCGCAGCTGATCGGCGAGGCGGCCGACCGGCTCGGCCTTTCCGAACGCGCATTCACCGCCTTCGCGGAGATGAACGCCATCGCGAGAAGCGCCATGCCGCCGGCGCCGGGCCCGAGCTACCGCGAGGCGGTGGCCGCGAGCGCCGCTCGGCTGACGCCGCAATGGGTCGCCTCCTGGGCGAGAATCGCGCTTCCGCCGGGGCGGCCCGACCCGATCTTCATCGTCGGCTTTCCGCGCTCGGGAACGACTTTGCTCGACACCTTGCTGATGAATCTTCCCGAGCTCCACGTGCTCGAGGAGGTCCCGGCGCTGGGGCGGGTGCAGGAGGCGCTCGGCGACGAGGCGCGGCTCGCCACGCTCACGGCCGGCGAGGTGGCGGACCTGCGCCGCCTTTATTTCGAGGCGGTGGAGGCGCTGGCGCCGCCGCGGGCCGGGCAGAGGCTTGTCGACAAATACCCGCTCAACATGGCCCGCATGCCGCTCGTCCACCGGCTCTTCCCGGACGCTGCGATCGTCTTCGTCGAGCGCCATCCCTGCGATGCGGTGCTGAGCTGCTTCATCGCCAATTTCAGCCTCAATTTCGCAATGCGCAGCTTCCTCGACCTGGACGAAGCGGCGCGGACCTACGACGCGGTGTTCGAAGCCTGGAGCCGGGCCGAGTCGGTGCTGCCGCTCAAGGTCCACCGGGTCCGCTACGAGCGGATGGTCGAGGACCCTGCCGCCGAGCTTCGGCCGCTGCTGGCGTTCCTGGGCCTGGAATGGTCCGACGCGCTCCTCGACAATGCGGGGAGCGCCGCCCGGCGCGGCTACATTGCCACGCCGAGCTACCATCAAGTCGCCGAGCCGATCACCGCCCAGGCCGTCGGCCGCTGGCGCCGTTACCGGACCCAGCTCGCCCCGGTCCTGCCAGTCCTCGCTCCGTGGGCCGAACGCATGGGCTATCCGCTGTGAGCCACGGAGCGGCACCGTCAGGCGGCGAGCGGCAGCGGCTCCTGGATCTCCTCGGCCGGCTCGGCGGCGGGCTCGGCCGGAGCGATGCGCGGGTTGGGCACCAGCCAGCGGGTCAGCGCGACCAGCACACCAGCACCGGCATAGACGGCGACGGCCGCCAGCGGATTGAAGAACAGCAGGCCGGCCAGCGCGAGCCGAAGCCAGTTGGGGCCGAACCCGAAATCCTCGCCCAGCGCCTGGCAGACGCCGAACATGGTGTCCTCGCGGGCGAAAACGGCGGTCTCAACACTGTTCATCGGACTGGCTCCTCCTGGCGGTGCGGCGGCGACGCCGCTCTGCCGGGTCCTGAGCACAAGCCGTGCCAAAAGCCGAAAAGCGCGGCCCTGCAATGACTTGGGGCAGACAGGTGAACTTTCGGCATCGCCCGCCGCGGTGCCGTTGCGCCAACAGTTGGTGAACTTCGCCAATCCCGGAAGACAGGGGCTCCGTCGTCGGCCCGCTTGCCAGCGCCGCTGGCAGGTGAGACCTTCGGCCGGCTTCGATTCGTGGGAGCGGGCCGGCACTCTACGCGCTCTGGATGCGCCGACGGGGTGTGCTTCGGTAGGTCGCCTCCGAGCGCTGGTGTGGTGAAGACTGAGTGTGCGGACAGCACCAGCCGGACACGTGATGGACCCGTAACCTTCCGGGAGCGTTCCTATCGCCGGTCGCATCAGCGTGAGGAAAGCCCGGTGAGCTATGCCGACACCTCCAGCCGTCCGCGTGCGCCGGCCATCGCCGTCGTCATCGCTATCCACCTGCTGATCGCCTGGGCGCTGATCAGCGGGCTTGCCTATCGCGTGGCCGAGACCGTTACGGAGGACTTGAAGACCTTCGACGTGGTCGAGCCGCCGCCGCCCGCGCCCGAGCCGGTGCCCGAGCCGGAAGCCGAAGCCGCCGAGCACCCGACCGAAGTCGAAGCCTCGCCTTCGCCGATCCCGAACAAGGCCAATCCGCTGTCGAGCGCCCAGACCCAGGGCCCGGCGCGGCCGAGCGGGGCGGCGGCTTCCGCGGCGAGCCTGATCCGCGGCTCGTTCAACAACGATGCTGACTATCCCAGCGCCGCTCTGCGCGAGGAGGAGCAGGGGACCGTCGGCGTCTCCTACACGATCGGCGCCGACGGACGGGTCAGCAACTGCACCGTCGTGCGATCGAGCGGCTCGCGCTCGCTCGATTCGACCACCTGCCGGATCCTTCAGCAGCGATTCCGCTATTCCCCGGCGCGCGATGCCTCCGGCAACCCGGTCGCGACGACGAAAAGCCAGTCCGTGACCTGGCGGCTGACCTGATCCTGCGCGACGCTTAGCGCGGAGCGCCGGTCGCCAGCCGCTGGCGGACCCGGCGGACCGCGTCGGCGTTGCGCTCGACGCCGCTCGCGAGCTCGACCGCGCGGGCGAATTGCTGAGCCAGCTCCTCTGCTGCGGAATTGGCGAATTCGGTGCGGGTCGTGTTGATCAGCTGCGGCTGGCTGGCCGCATTGCCGGGCGTGCGCTGGCCGTGATGGACGATGAACCAGCCGGCCCCGTTGGGCGCCGCCATCACGTGGGCGCGGCCCTGGGCGAGGCTGAACAAGGCGATCAGCGGCGGCGGAGTCTCCTGGCCCGCGCGGCTGATCTGGAGCCGCTGGATGTC
>DASZEO010000505.1:0-1939 GCA_035940755.1 Allosphingosinicella sp.
GACGTCGGAGCAGCCATCGCTGAAGGCGCCGATGCAAGGAAGCGCTTCAAATCCGCCCCCGCCTTTGCCCCGGCCGGACAGTCGACGCAGATGATCGTCGGCGCGGACTCGGCGAGCGACACGGCCATCGTCGAACGCGCCGCCGGCCTCTACGGCCGCTTCCGGCTGCGGCGGGTCTATTATTCCGCTTTCTCGCCGATCCCGGACGCGTCGGCCGTGCTGCCGCTCCGGCGCCCGCCGCTGATGCGCGAGCACCGCCTTTACCAAGCCGACTGGATGATGCGCTTCTACGGCTATTCGAACGCTGAGGTCGCCGCGGCGACGGGCGCCGACGGCAATTTGCCGCTCGACCTCGACCCCAAGAGCGCCTGGGCGCTGAAGCACCGCGAGTTCTTCCCGCTCGACGTCAATGCCGCGCCGCGCGAAGCGCTGCTGCGGGTGCCCGGCCTCGGGGTGAAAGCGGTGGACAAGATCCTGGCCGCTCGGCGGCACCGGCGGCTGCGGCTCGGCGACGTGGCGCGGCTGACGCTGTCGATCGCCAAGGTGCGGCCGTTCCTGATCGCCGCCGACTGGCGCCCGACGCTGCTTGCGGACAGCGTTGACCTCTCGCCGCTGGTGCGCCCAAGCTCTCACCAGCTGGAGCTGTTCGCCGCCTGAGGAACGATGCGCGTCGTCACCCTTGCTGCCGAGGATGATTTCGAGGGCTGGCGCGCCGCAGCCCGAGCGCTGGCGGCCGAACGCGCGGCACCGGCGGAGGTCAGCTGGCAGGTGGGAGATACGCCGTCGGACCTGTTCGCCAGCGGCGCGGCGCCGGCCGGGGCCGCGCCGGCTTTTGCGGTTCCGAGAGCGTTCCTGACCCTGTCCGAGACGGCGATCTGCCACCGCGATGAGGAGCGTTTCGCGCTGCTCTACGCGATGCTGCTGCGCGTCGTGGACAAGCCGCGGGCGCTCGAGGACGCCGCCGATCCGCTGGTCCGGCGCCTCGAGGCGATGGCCAAAGCCGTACGCCGCGACATCCACAAGATGCACGCCTTCCTGCGCTTTCGGGAAGTGCCGACGCCGGAAGGGCCGCGCTACGTCGCCTGGTTCGAGCCTGAGCACCATATCGTCAGGGCGGCGGCGGGCTTTTTCGTGCGCCGCTTCGCCGCGATGAAATGGTCGATCCTGACGCCGGAGCTGTCGCTCCACTGGGACGGCGACCGGCTCGATGAAGGCCCCGCTGCCACCCGGGCCGATGCACCCGTCGGGGACCCAGTGGAGGAGGTGTGGAAGACTTATTACGCCTCGACCTTCAACCCGGCGCGGCTGAAGGTCGGGGCGATGCTGAAGGAGATGCCGAAGAAATATTGGAAAAACATGCCCGAGACGGCGTTGGTGGGGGAGCTGGTAAAGGGCGCTCAGGCGCGGGAGAGCGAGATGGTGGCGGCCTCCGCGGCTGCGGTCGGCGACAATGTCCGCAAGGCATGGGAGGCGGTGCGCGCCGAGGCGATCGGCTGCACGCGCTGCCACCTCTACAAATACGGCACCCAGACCGTGTTCGGCGAAGGCCCGCTCGACGCCAGGATCATGTTCGTCGGCGAGCAGCCGGGCGACCAGGAGGACCTTGCCGGCCGCCCGTTCGTCGGCCCGGCCGGGCAGCTGTTCGACCGGGCGCTCAAGGACGCCGGCGTGGAGCGGTCGCAGACCTACGTCACCAACGCGGTCAAGCATTTCAAGTTCGAGCGCCGCGGCAAGAGGCGCATCCACCAGAAGCCCGAAGGGCCGGAGATCGAGGCCTGCCGCTGGTGGATCGAGCAGGAGCGGCTGCTGATCCGTCCGCCGCTCACGGTCGCGCTCGGCGCCACCGCCGCCCGCTCGCTCTTCGGCAAGGTGGTCACCATCTCCGCGATGCGCGGCCGTCCGCAGCAGGCCTATTACGGCGGCGAAGCCTGGGTGACGG
>DASZEO010000506.1:0-5861 GCA_035940755.1 Allosphingosinicella sp.
GCTTCGCGACGATCCCAAGCAGCGCGCCGAGAATCTGATGATCGTCGACCTGCTGCGAAACGATCTGTCCCGCGTGGCGCGACCCGGGACGGTGAAGGTGCCGGAGCTGTTCAGGGTCGAAACCTATCCGACGGTGCTCCAGCTGACCTCGACGGTCACGGCTTCGCTGCGGGAGAAAGCGGGGCCGGTTGAGCTGATCGAGGCCATCTATCCGTGCGGCTCGATCACCGGCGCCCCCAAGATCCGGGCGATGGAGATCATCCACGCGCTGGAGGCGGGGCCGCGCGGCGTCTATTGCGGCGCGATCGGCAGGGTTGCGCCGGACGGCGAAGCCGCGTTCAATGTCGCGATCCGGACCCTGACGCTCAAAGCCGGCGAGACGGCGGCGCGCCTGGGGATCGGATCGGGCATCGTCGCGGACAGCCGCGCCGGCGATGAATGGCGCGAGTGTCTGGCGAAGGGAGCGTTCGTGGAGGATCAAAGGCGCTTCGACCTCATCGAGACGATGGCCTTCGATCCCCATTCCGGAATCGCCGAGCTCGACCGGCACCTGGCGCGGATGAAGCGAAGCGCCGAGGCGCTGGATTTCTCCTTCGACCGGCACGTCGCGCGCAACGAGCTCCAGGCAGCGACCTTCCGCGCCGGCCCAAGCCTGATCCGGCTGCTGCTCTCGCGCAGCGGAGCGATGGCGATCGAGCTTCGGCCGCTGCCGCCGGCGCCGAAGCAGCCGGTCAAGGTCGCGGTCGCGCCGCTGCCGGTGGCGCCGGGCGATTTCCGGCTCGCCCACAAGACGACCGGCCGGGCCTTCTATGACGAGGCGCGCGAAGGGTCCGGCGCCTTCGAGGTCGTGTTCCGCGACGAGGCGGGCTTCCTCACCGAGGGCAGCTTCACAACGCTGTTCGTCGAGCGCAGCGGCAAGCTCCTGACGCCGCCGCTCGGCCGCGGCCTGCTGCCCGGCGTGCTGCGCGAGCGTCTGATCGAGGAAGGACTTGCTGAGGAAGTTGACCTGGTCGAAGCCGACCTGGTCCACGGCTTCACGATCGGCAACAGCGTCCGCGGCCTGATCCGGGCCGTGCTTCGACCCTGACGGGCCTCAGGCGCAGGCGAGCAGCGCGTCGCGCTTGGCCGTGAGCGCTTCGAAGTCGGCAGCCGCGGCAGGGCGGGCCCCGGCCATCGCCCGAGCAAGCCGCTCCGCTGCCGCGTCGCTCGCGGCTCCGGCCGCCGCCGCGACCGCCTCATTCTCGTCCAACTTGCCGGAGCCGTGCAGCACGACGTCGCACCCGGCGGCGATCGCCGCCTCCGCCCGCGCCGCCAACGCGCCCGACAAAGCCTCCATCGCCAGGTCGTCCGACATGAGCAGGCCGTCGAAGCCGATCTCGCCGCGGATGATCCGCGCGATCACCGCGGCTGACACGGTCGCGCAATGGCCCGCGTCCCAGGTGGGGTAGAGGACGTGCGCCGTCATCGCCATCGGCGCATCCCTGAGCGCGCGGAACGGCGCCAGGTCGGCCGCCAGCGCTTCGTCGCTCGCCTCGACCACCGGCAGCTCGACATGGCTGTCGCTCCCGGCGCGGCCATGGCCCGGCAGGTGCTTGATCACTCCGCACACCCTGCCGGCCGAGAGCCCGTCCAGCACCGCCCGGCCGAGCGCGGCGACCTGCATCGGCTCGTCGCCCAGCGCCCGGTCGCCGATCACCTCGTGCGCGCCCGGCTGCGGCACGTCGAGCAGCGGCGCGCAGTTCACGTTGATCCCGACGTCCGCGAGCGTGACCGCGATGGCGTGCGCATTCACCCGGGCCGCCTCGATCGCGCTGATCGGCGCCTTGCGGTAAAGCTCGGCGAAGCGCCCCGGCGCGGGGAATTGCGGCCATTCGGGCGGCCGCAGGCGGGCGACCCGCCCCCCTTCCTGGTCGATCAGGATCGGCAGGTCGGCTCGCGCCGAAAGTGCCCGCAGCGAATCGGTGAGGCCGCGCAGCTGAGCCCGGTCCCGGCAGTTGCGGGTGAACAGGATGAAGCCGGCCGGGTCGCTCTCGCGGAAGAAGGCGCGTTCGTCCTCCTGGAGGCTTTCGCCGCGAAGGCCCAGGATCGCCGCAAGCATGGCTCGCTCTAGCCGCGCCCGGAGCGCCCCGGAAGCGCCGGTATTTTCCCCTGCCCCCGGCTACCTGCGTATTACGTCCTTGATGGTCAGCGGGTCGCGCCGCGCTCAGCCGAGATCGATCGCTCCGTCACCCACGTCGAGCCCGATCCGGCCCTGCTTGACCCAGCGCACCACGGCATCGAGCCGCTCGAAGCCCTCGAACTGGAGGCCGACCTTCTCGCCGATGCGCGGAATGATGGGGGTTTCAATCATCACTCCGCTCGGCGAGACGTTGACGACCCGGACCAGTGACGTCTTGCGGCGGAACACCAGGGTGGCACGCTCGACGACGCCGTGGAAGCGGTCCTCGCGCCGCTGGTTGGTCACCCGCCGCTCCTCGCGCGGGATCGCCACCTCGATCAGGCTTCGTCCGATGCGGTTCTGGCGCCGGCAGCCTTCCTTGCGCGACACCGGATCGAGCGCGGACCGGACGTCGCCGGTGAGGATGGCGGAACGGAATTCGTGCATGGTCGGCCCCAGTTGAAACAGGGGCAATATGCAGCAACAACTCTTACTGAATTGCTAGCGATTGGGGCGGCGCCGGGCGGCGTCTAGAGCCATCGCCGGAGCGGCCCGCGAGGCGCGGCCTTCGCAGGCGGAAATGTGCTGTGAAGCGGGCCCTCCCCGAGCAACAAAGTCTCGACCTCGCCCGCCGCGATGCTAGTAGGGCGTTTCGCCAGGGAGGTATAAGATGGACCAGACGACCCGAACCACGCTTCGCACCATCCTCAGCACGCTCGAGACCGAGGGCGTCATCACCGACAAGACGATCAGCGCGATCATCAACCAGCTGCGCCACGCGGCCGACGTCGAGGCCGATTGCGAGCGCCAGGACGAGGCGGAGGAGATTCGCGAGCTGGCCGACGACATGGAGGCCGACGCGCGCCTCGACTGACGGGTCTCCCGCGCGGCGGCGGCGGGTCTCAGTCCGCCCCGCCCAGCACCTTTCGCACGAACTCGCCGCCCAGCCGCAGCCCGGCCGGATCGACGCTGTGGCCGAGCCCCTGGCAGATATGGGCGGCGACGTCGAAACCCAGCCGCTCGAGCACATTTCTCGCCTGGTCGAGGGCGGCCACCGGGACCACGCTGTCGGACGATCCGTGGACCAGCAGCACGGGCGGCTTGGTCACCACCTCGTGCGCCAGCGTCGCCGCCCCGGTCAGCATGCCCGAATAGCCGACGATGCCGGCGATCTGCCGCGAGCGCCGCACGCCGACGTGAAGCGCCATCATCGTCCCCTGGCTGAAGCCGACGATGGCGAGCCGCTCCTCGGTGAGGCCGTGCTCGTCGAGCAGCGAATCGATATAGGCGTCGAGCCCCGCCGCTGCCCCGGCGGCGCCGCGCGCCAGCGCCTGCGGCGCGAGGTTGGTCAGCTCCCACCATTGATAGCCGCCCGAAAAGACCGACACCCGCCCCGGCGCGTTGGGCGCCACGAACAAGGCGTCGGGCAGCAGCGGGCGCCAGTGCGGTGCCAGCGAAATCAGGTCGGCGCCGTTGGAGCCGTAGCCGTGGAGCAGGAGCACGATCTGACGGGGCGCACGCCCGGAAGCCGGCGCCAGGCGCGAAGCGGAAGTGATCGACACGTGAGGGAAGGCTCGCCAAGGGTGAAAGGGACACCGGAAACGCAGCCGGACCCCGCGGGGTCCAACCCCGAGGCGTCACCGGCAATAGCAGGATGCGGATATGAGCGACTCCACCGAATATGTCCCGCCGAAAGTCTGGACCTGGGACAGCGAAAGCGGCGGCAGGTTCGCGAAGATCAACCGCCCGTTGGCCGCGGCGACGCACGAGCGGGAGCTGCCCGTCGGCCGCCACCCGCTGCAGCTCTACTCGCTCGGCACGCCCAACGGCGTGAAGGTGACGGTGATGCTCGAGGAATTGCTGGAGCTCGGCCATTCGGGCGCCGAATATGACGCCTGGCTGATCCGCATCACCGAGGGTGACCAGTTCGGCAGCGGCTTCGTCGAGATCAACCCGAACTCGAAGATCCCGGCGATGGTCGACCGTAGCGGCGATACGCCGGTGCGGGTGTTCGAATCGGGCGCGATCCTGGTCTATCTGGCCGAGAAGTTCGGCGCCTTCCTGCCGGGCGAGGGACCCGCGCGCGCCGAATGCCTGTCGTGGCTGTTCTGGCAGGTAGGCAGCGGGCCGTTCGTGGGCGGCGGCTTCGGCCATTTCTACGCCTACGCTCCGGTGAAGATCGAATATGCCATCAACCGCTACGCGATGGAGGCGAAGCGCCAGCTCGACGTGCTCGACCGCCGGCTTGCGCAAAGCGAGTATCTCGCCGGCGCGGAGTACAGCGTCGCCGACATGGCGGCCTGGCCCTGGTATGGCGGCCTTGCGCGCGGCGAGCTCTACCAGGCGGCCGAGTTCCTGCAGGTCCAGGACTATCGCAACCTTCAGCGCTGGAGCGACCTCATCGCCGCCCGCCCGGCGGTTCAGCGCGGGCGGATGGTCAACCGCACGACGGGCGATCTCTCCTCGCAGCTGCACGAGCGGCACGACGCGAGCGATTTCCTCACCCGAACCGAGGACAAGCGGCAGCCTTCGAGCTGATTGAAGAGATTAGTCCGCCGGCGCAGTGAAAGGAAAAAGGGCCCGCCACCTGGCCGCGGCGGACCCTCTCCAAGGAGACGGCGGGGGGAACCGGCCCGGTCTCGAGCTGCTGATTAGGCAAAGGTGGTTAACGCCGCGGTAACCGTGCGCCCGTGGGATTACGGTAAACGGTGCCGCGGCTGCTGGTCGCTAGCTGACCGTCGCGCACTCCTCGCCGGCGACCTGGAGCCGGCGGCAGATGCCGGCCGCGTCGGGGCCGCTGGCGCGCAGCCGGTAGAGCGTTCGCCCGCCCCTTTGCACCGGCACGACCGTATGGGTGAGCGGAGCGAGGTAGCGGAAGCGGCCGGACAGGCCGGTCCAGGCGCGGTTCGCGGCGGCCTGGCTCGAGAAAGCGCCGAGCTGGATCGTCGGGCCGCTGGCAGCCGGGGCAGGGGCCGGAGCCGGCGCCGGACGCTGCGGCTGCGGCCGCGGCTGGGGCTGCGGCTGAGCGGCCGGCGGGCGCCGCGCGGGCGCGGGGGCCGGGGCGACGGGGCGCTCCGGAACCGCATTTGTGTTGAGGCGGCCCTTGGGCTCGGCGCCTTCGCTGGCAGCGTAGCTGGTGTCGCCTTCGCCGGCGACGTTCATTCCGCCGGGATTGTCGGGGCGGACCTTGTAGTCGCCCTCGGGCGCGGCGATGATCTCGCCGTTGCCGCCCGGGCCGCTGCCGCGGTTGCCGAGCCAGAACAGGCCGCCGACGATGAGGCCGATCGCGGCGAGGCCGATCAGGATCGCGCCGATCAGCTTGGCGACCGACGGGCCTTCGCGCTCGTCATCCTCCTCGACCGCCTCGAGCCAGGGCAGGCGATCCTCGTCGCCGGGCTCCTCGGTGGTGCGTTCTTCGTCGCTCATCACAGCCTCTCCCGACGCCGGACCGCGGCGTCACACCATCTCTTCGACGGCGGCCACGCCCATGATGGCGAGGCCGTTTCGCAGGACTTGCCCTATCGCGGCGGCGAGTTCCAGCCGCGCGCGTGAAATGTCCGGGCGCTGTGCCACAAGGAAACGCTTTTCGGGCTCGTCATTACCTTTGTTCCACAAGGCGTGGAACGCGGCGGCGAGGTCGCCGAGGTAGAAGGCGATCCGGTGCGGTTCTCGAGCGACGGCGCCGCCTTCGACAATGCGGGGA
>DASZEO010000507.1:0-2925 GCA_035940755.1 Allosphingosinicella sp.
AAAGCAGCTGCACATAATCGAACGGCACCACCACCGGCACTGGAGCGAAGCGCAGCGAGGAGGTCAGCAGCAGCTGGCCGATCCCGCCCGCCAGCCCCAGCGCGGCGAGCAAGAGCCATTCGTGCGTGTCATGAGCCTCGGCGAACCAGGGCAGCAGCAAGCCGGTCGCGATCATCGAAAAGCCGGTGAACCACAGCACCGTCGTCGGCGCGCTCTCGGTTTTGCCGATCTGCCGGATGGTGATCGTCACGCCCGCCACGCCCACGGCCGAGCACAAGGCGAGTGCCAGCCCGAGCGGCGGCAGGTTCGATCCGCTCGGCTGAATGACGATGAGCACGCCCGCGAAGCCGATCGCGACGGCGCTCCAGCGGTAGCGGCCGACCGGCTCGGCCAGCACCAGCGCCGACAGCATAACCGAAAAGAGCGGAGCGACGAATCCGATCGTCGTCGCTTCGGCCAGCGGCAGGTAGGCGAGCGCCGCGAAGGCCAGCGCCATCGTCGTCAGGCCGAGCGCGCCCCGCGTCAGGTGCATCAGCGGCCGCCTCGTTCGCCAGGCGCCGAAATTGCGGGTGAGCGCGATCCACGCCAGCAGCGGCGGCAGACCGAAGGCGAAGCGGTAGAAGACCAGCTCGGGCATGGTGATCCCCGCCTCGTGGCCGAGCTTGATCAACGCCGCCATGAAGCCGAAGCTGGTGGTCGCGCCGATGCGGAGCGCGATTCCGAGCAGGCGGTTCTGCCGGGGCCGAGGAAGCTTGTCGGGAGCCACCGGATCGCCCTGCCTACAGCCGCCGCTAAGCTCAAGGCGAGCAACCGCTTTCCCGCTCCCGCCGCCTTCGCTAAACAGGCGCCGAACAATGCACGTCTACGCGAATCCGGCCCGCTTCCTGAAAATCGCGCGACCCCTGACAGCCTGGCTGGGCTGGTCGGGCGCCGCGCTGATCGCGCTCGCGCTCGCGGTCGGGCTCTTCTATTCGCCGCCGGAGCGGCTGCAGGGCGAGAGCGTGCGCATCCTTTACGTGCACGTCCCTGCAGCCTGGCTCGGCATGGCCGGGTGGAGCGGCATCGCGGTCGCGAGCCTGATGCAGCTCGTCTGGCGCCATCCGCTCGCCGCCGTCGCTGCGCGGGCGATCGCCGGGCCCGGCGCCGTCTTTACCTTCCTTTGCCTCGCCACCGGCTCGCTGTGGGGCCGGCCGACCTGGGGCACCTATTGGGAGTGGGACGGGCGGATGACGTCGATGCTGGTCCTCCTCTTCCTCTATCTCGGCTTCATCGCCTTGGCGGCCGCCGAGAAGGAGAAAGGCGGGGAGGGGCGGATCACCGCCATCTTCGGCCTGATCGGTGCGGTCAATCTGCCGATCATCCACTATTCGGTCGTGTGGTGGAACACGCTCCACCAAGGGGAGAGCATAAGCTTCGTGCGAGGCACGTCGAGCATCGCGGGGTCAATGCTGTGGCCGCTGCTGGTCTCTGCATTCGGGTTCACTTTGCTGTTCGCAGCGATCGTGCTGATGCGCATGCGCTCGGAGCTCGCCCGCAACAAGGTGGAGGCGCGGATGCGCCGGATGGCGGCACAGTGAATCCGTGGCCGTTCATCGTCGGCGCCTATCTTTTGACGCTCGCCGCAACGGGCGTCGTGACGGCGTGGAGCTGGGCCGCGATGCGGCGCGCTGAGGCACAGGCGGCTGAGCTGGGGCGCGAGCGTGAAGCCTAAGAACCAGCGCCTGGTGTTGATCGTGCTGGCGGTCGTGGCGGTGCTCGGCGCCGTTCTGCTGGCCATGTCGGCGATGCGTGACCAGGCCGCGTTCTTCTACGCTCCGGGTGACGTCGCGCGCAAAGGCCTGCCGCTCGACCGAGCCGTGCGCATCGGCGGCATGGTTCGCCCCGGCTCGATCCGCCGGCATCCCGACGGCGTGACGATCGACTTCACTGTCGGCGACGAGACGGCGGCCACCATTGCCGTCCGGTATACCGGCATCACCCCGGAGCTGTTCCGCGAGAACAGCGGCGTCATTGCGGAAGGGCGGTTCCGCCCGGACGGCCGCTTCGTGGCGAGCGAGATCCTCGCCAAGCATGACGAGAATTACATGCCGCCCGGAGTCGCCGCCAACGGCGTGCACGAGACGGAGACCCTCGAATGATCGCCGAAGCCGGCCTTGCCGCTTTGTGGCTGGCGGCGGCGCTGTCGCTGCTCCAGCTGTGCCTTGGCGCGGCGGCGCTCATGTCCTCCCCGGCATTAGCCGCGGACGGGAGCCCTCCGCAGGCCGGTGGAGGGGTTCACCCTGCCGCCCCGGGGAGCAACAGCTGGCTTGGGATCGTCCGGCCGGTGGCGGTAGCGCAGGGGCTGCTAGCCGGCACCGCCTTCCTGCTGCTCATCTGGCTGTTCCTGCGCACCGACCTGTCGGTCGAGCTGGTCGCCGCCAACAGCCATTCCGCCAAGCCGTGGCTGTACAAGTTCGCCGGCGCGTGGGGGAACCATGAAGGCTCGATGCTGCTGTGGGTGACGGTGCTTGCCGTCGCCGGTGCGGCGGTCGCGTTGTTCGAGCGCCGGCTGCGGCAGGACACGCTCATCGCCACGCTGGCGGCGCAGGCGACGATCGGCCTGGGATTCTACGCCTTCCTCCTCTTCGCTTCGAACCCGTTCGCCCGCCTTACGCCGGTGCCGGTGGAGGGGAACGGCCTCAACCCGCTCCTCCAGGACCCCGGCCTCGCCTTCCACCCGCCGACCCTCTATTTCGGCTATGTCGGCATCTCGATCGCTTTCTCCTTCGCCGTCGGCGCCCTGGTCACCCGCGACGTCGGCGCGGCCTTCGCCCGGGCGATGCGCCCTTGGGTGCTCGGCGCCTGGATCTTCCTGACGCTCGGGATCACCGCCGGCTCCTACTGGGCCTATTACGAGCTGGGCTGGGGCGGCTGGTGGTTCTGGGA
>DASZEO010000508.1:0-2868 GCA_035940755.1 Allosphingosinicella sp.
CGCTGTAGACGCCGCGATATTGCGCGAAGGCGGCCAGGGCGACGGCGTTGACCCGCTCGGCATCGGCGGCGGTGTAAGGACGAACGACGACGTTCCTTCGGCGGACCGCGATCTCGTCAGCCACCGCGCGGCCTCCCGGCCCTGTTCAACGCGGCCGCCGCGCGGACGAGGTCCTTCAGCGCCTCCGCATCGACCGCCTCGCCCTCGCGAAGGTCGATGGCGCGGCGGGTATTGCCCTCGAGGCTGGAGTTGAACAGCCCCGCCGGGTCGTCCAGCGCGGCGCCGCGCGCGAAGGTGAGCTTCACCTTGTCGCGGTAGCTCTCGCCGGTGCACACGATCCCGTCATGCTCCCACACCGGCACGCCGAGCGGGTTGGACGGCTTGCGCCATTTCACCGTCTCCACGACCTGCGGATCCGCCTCGAGGATCAGCGCCCGCACCCGCGCCAGCGTCCCGCCCCGCCAGTCGCCCAGCGCCGCGACGATCGCGTCGATCAGCTGCGAGGGAGACTCTCCACCGCCGTCTTCCATCTTTCCCTTCCCCTTCACTGCCGCCCCTTCCCCTTCCGCCCGGCTGAAAGTAGCACTTTCAGCCGAACCATGTGCAACCGCTACCGCCAGGTGAAGACTCGCGAGGATCTTTCACGGATCTTCGACGCCCGCCTGCTCGACGATCTTCCGCAGCCCGCCGCCGAGCTGTTCCCGAAGCGCCTCGCGCCGGTGATCCGCCGCGGCGAGGCGGGAGAGCGGGTGGTCGACGTCATGGCCTGGGGCTTCCCGCCGCCGCCCAAGAGCCGCGCGCCGGTCACCAACGTGCGCAACCTCGCCAGCCCCTTCTGGCGCTCGGCGCTGGCCCGGCCCGATCGCCGCTGCCTCGTGCCGGTGACCGAATTTTGCGAATGGAGCGGCGAGAAGGGCGCCAAGACCGAACATTGGTTCGCCCTTCGCGACGGCGCCGTCTTCGCCTTCGCCGGCGTCTGGCGCCCGATCGAGCCGGGCCGAGCCTTCGCCTTCCTCACCTGCGAGCCCAACCCGCTGGTCGCCCCGATCCACGAGAAAGCGATGCCGGTGATCCTCCACCCCGAAGATTATGACCGCTGGCTCGACAGCGAGACCGCCGACGCCTGCGCGCTGGCCGAGCCGTTTCCGAGCCAGCTGATGCAGGTCGCCTAGCTGCCGGCCAGCGGTTGATGCGCGATGCGGAAAATGGGACAAGCCGTCCGTCTGATACGGGATTTGGCCAACGTGTCACGACTAGACGACGTCCACGCTTTCATCGCTACCAGTCGGAGCATCGGGTCCCCGGACGACCTTCGCGGACTGATGGAGACCGTCACCCGTGAAATGGGGTTTCAAACCTACTCGCTGTTCCAGCACCTCAAGCATTTCAGCTGGGACGAGCCGAAGACGCTGGCGCTTTCGAACTTCTCCCAGGGGTGGCTGACCTACTTCATCGACAGCGCCTTTTATGCGCACGACCCGGCATTCGCCGCCAGCCGCCGAACTGCAGTCGGGTTCACCTTCGAAGACATCCCGTCGCTGATAAGCCTGACGCCGCCTCAGCGGCGAATCCTTGAAGCCGGACGCAAAGGCGGCGTCGCGCACGGCTTCGTCGTGCCGGCGCACATACCGGGTGAGGCAAGCGGGACCTGCACCTTCGCCACGGAAGCCTCCGTCGAGCTGCCGGCGCAGAACTTCCCGATGGCGCAACTCGTCGGAGCCTTCGCCTACGAGGCGGCGCGAAAGCTGATGCTCGGGGGCGCCAGCATCCTCAAGCAGCAGGAGCGCGAGGCGCCCACGACACGGCAGCTCGAGTGCGTGGTTCTGGTGGCGCGCGGCAAGACCGACTGGGAGATGGCCAAGATACTCGGCGTCAGCGAAGAGACGGTGGCCGACCATGTAAACGAAGCCCGCCGGCGCTACGACGTCAGCCGCCGCGCCGAGCTGGCCATTCACGCCCTCTACCACGGCGACCTCACCTTCAGCGACATCATCCGCTAACCCACTCCCCCGAACGGGGGATGGTGCCCGGCGCGTGGAAATTCGACACCGGCCGCAAGGAGGCGGCCGATGGTCCAACTCGTCAATTCCGGCAATTCTTTGCGGCACAAGGGACTGCTTGACCGCATGTTCGAAGACCGCAAGGCGGTGTTCGTCGACCTTTTGAAATGGGACGTGCCGCACAACGGGCGGTTCGAGGCAGACCAGTTCGACGACGGTGATGCCGAGTATCTGATCGTCAACGACCGGGACAGCGGCGAGCATTTCGCGTCGCTTCGGCTGCTGCGCACCGACCGGCCGCACGTGCTGGGCACCTTCTTCCGCGAGCTTTGCGAGGGAGGCGTCCCTTCGGGCCCCGACATCCGGGAAATCTCCCGCATGTGCCTTTCGCCCCGCCACCGCGGCCCGGACCGAGTCGCCGCGCGCAACCTGCTCGCCAGCGCGATGACCGAATATGCGCTGCTGACCGGGATTCGCGGATATACCGGCGTCGCCGACATGGGCTGGATGAGCCGCGTCCTGTCCGCCGGGTGGCGTTGCGAGCCGCTCGGCCTTCCACGGCGGATCGGCGGCTCCCTGATCGGCGCGCTGATGATCCACATCGATCATGACACTATCCGGCGCCTTCAGGCGTCGGGCCGCTACCTTGAGGGCGTGCTGCGCGCCGAAACCTTCGAGCGCAGCCTCGCCGCGTAGCTTTCCTGAGGAGAGATTTAAGATGGCCACCCTGCTTCGGCGCGAGGAGACGCTCGCAGATGAGATCCAATATTGGACCGACCGGCTGTTCGCGGACGGCTATGCCATCATCCCCGGCGCCGCCGATCCGGCGCTGCTGCGACAGCTGGACCGCGACTTCGGGCCGGCGTGG
>DASZEO010000509.1:0-3036 GCA_035940755.1 Allosphingosinicella sp.
GGACCCCAACCGGCCGATGGGCTCGTTCCTGTTCCTGGGTCCCACCGGCGTCGGCAAGACCGAGCTCACCAAGTCGCTCGCCGAATTCCTGTTCGACGACCCCCACGCGATGGTGCGGATCGACATGTCGGAGTTCATGGAAAAGCACAGCGTCGCCCGGCTGATCGGCGCCCCTCCCGGCTATGTTGGCTATGAGGAAGGCGGCGTGCTGACCGAGGCAGTGCGGCGGCGGCCCTACCAGGTCGTCCTGTTCGACGAGGTCGAGAAAGCGCACGGCGACGTCTTCAACGTCCTCCTCCAGGTGCTCGACGACGGGCGGCTGACAGACGGCCAAGGCCGCACCGTCGACTTCACCAACACGATCATCATCCTGACCTCGAACCTGGGCAGCCACTTCCTGTCGGGGCTGAGCGACGGGCAGAAGGTCGAGGATGTCGAGCCGCAGGTGATGGAGGTGGTCCGCTCCCATTTCCGGCCCGAATTCCTGAACCGGCTCGACGAGATCATCCTGTTCCACCGGCTGGGCCAAGAGCATATGGGGCCGATCGTCGACATCCAGGTCGCCCGCGTTCAGGCGCTGCTCAAGGACCGCAAGATCCGGCTCGAGCTGACCGACGCCGCGCGCGCCTGGCTCGGCCGCGTCGGCTACGATCCGGTCTACGGCGCGCGGCCGCTCAAGCGCGCGGTGCAGAAATATCTGCAGGACCCGCTCGCCGACGCTTTGCTCCGCGGCGAGATACGCGACGGCGAGACGGTGCGGATCGAGGAAGGCGAAGGCGCGCTCGTCCTCGCCACCGGGCCGCAGCGGCAGGCGGCCTGATTTGGAGCCGCGCGCGGCGTGAGCGCTGCGGAAACGCCGGCGATGCTGCTCGCGCGCGCCGGCCGGCTGCGCGAGGCCGGGCGGGTCGAAGAGGCCATCGCGGCCTATGAAGCCGCGCTCGCCGCCGCGCCCGAGGCCGCCAACGCCTGGTACAACCTGGGCTGGCTCCAGCGCCGGGCGCGCCGCTTCGACGCCGCCCTCGCCGCCTATTCCGAAGCGATTCGGCGCGGCGTGGAGGAGCCGGAGGAAGTCCACCTCAACCGCGCGGTGATCTTCGCGGACCATCTCGCCCGTCCGGATGAAGCGCAAGCCGAGCTCGAGGCGGCGCTGGCACTGAACCCGGCCTATGTTCCGGCCCTGCTCAACCTCGGAAACCTCGCCGAGGATCGGGGCGAGCGCTCCGCAGCTCGCACCGCCTACGAGCGCGCGCTGGCCGCGGAGCCGGCGAACAAGCTCGCGCTGGCTCGGCTGGCGGGGGTGAGCGGCGTCTCCGGGGCCGACGACCCGCTGCTCACCCGGCTGCGCGAGGCGCTGGCCGATCCGGCCGGGACGGCCGAGGACAAGGCCGACCTCGGCTTCGCGCTCGGCCGCGCCCTCGACGCCGCCGGCGCCTATGACGAGGCCTTCGCCGCTTACGCCCAGGCGAACCGCGCCAGTTGGGCGAGCCTTGGAACTGCCTTCCGCGGCTATGACGCCGCGGCAGCCGAGCGGTTCATCGATGCGCTGATCGAAGCCTTCCCTCAGCCCTCACCGCCCTCAGCTGCCGGCGGCGAGCCGCCGCTGTTCATCTGCGGCATGTTCCGCTCCGGCTCGACGCTGGCCGAGCAGATTCTCGCGCGCCACCGCCGCGTCACGCCGGGCGGCGAGCTCGACCTGCTGCCCGCGCTGATCGCGCGCGACCTTCGACCTTACCCGCAAGCGGCCGCGGCGGCCGACGAAAGCCGGATCGCCCAGCTTCGCGACGCCTATCTCAGCGGCGTTCGCGCGGCGCATACGGACGCCGGCCTGGTGACGGACAAGCGGCCGGACAATTTCCTTCACGTCGGGCTGATCAAGCGCATGTTCCCGGGCGCGAAGATCGTCCACACCGTCCGGAACCCGCTCGACAATTGCCTGTCGGTCTGGTTCCTCCACCTCGACCCGGGCATGACCTATGCGTTCGACCTGGCCGACACCGCCCACTGGTACCGGCAGCAGCAGCGGCTCATGGCGCACTGGAAGCGCCTCTACCCCGACGACGTCTTCGACCTCGATTACGACGCGCTGGTAGCCGATCCGGAGCCCGCGATCAGGCGGCTGCTCGCCTTTTGCGGCCTTGAATGGGACGAGGCCTGCCTGTCCTTCCACGCAGGGACCAACCCGGTGAAGACGGCGAGCGCCTGGCAGGTGCGCGAGCCGCTCTACCGCCGCGCTTCCGGGCGCTGGCACCATTATGAGAAGCATTTGGGCGCGCTTCGGCGGGCGCTGGGCGAGCCGCTTCAGTCGGAATAGCCGAAGCGGCGCGCCCAGGGCAGGAGCAGCGGCAGCGCCGGCGCGAGCTGCTCCCGGTAGGCGCTCCAGCGCCCGCTTGCATGGCGATAGAGACGCTGCGTCACCTGGTTGTAGCTGGGAGTCGAGATGACGCCGCGCGCGGCGGCCGTGCGGTGATGATCGAGGACGGCCGGGTCCCATTCCAGTCCGAGAAACTCTAGCAGCGGCCTGACCGCCCCTTCAGCGTCGGCGACGAGATTTTCGTAGCGCAGCTCGAACACGCGCAGCGGGAGCGTGTCGCGGCAGCGCTGCCAGAACGTCATCACCTTGTCGTAGAGTTCCGCGGTCGCTTCGATCTCGAGGAAATTGGCCATCGCGTCGTTGAGCTCGAAGCCCTGCGTGAAGCAGCTCAGCGCCACGTCGCACGGATGGCGAAGCGCGAATATGAAGCGCGCGTCGGGGAACAGCCGGTGGATGAGCGGCGCGCCGAGGATGTTGAGCGGCAGCTTGTCGATCACCGTCGCCCCGAGCGGCGGCGGCGCCGTCTCGTCGAGCGAGGCGAAATAGACCTCGCGCAGGCGCCCGATCTCGGCCGCGTCCAGATCCGCCAGCCGCTCCATGCCGCCCACTTGCGCCATCACTCGCTCGAGCAGCGGGATCTCCTCGAGCACATGCGTCTGCCCGTGGCCCATGAGGATCGTGTCGAGGAGAGTCGTCCCGGAGCGCGGAAAGCCGACGAGGAACAC
>DASZEO010000510.1:0-1710 GCA_035940755.1 Allosphingosinicella sp.
TGTTAGCGCTAACACTTGACGCCGCGCCAATCTTTGTTAGCGTTACCGTAGCCAAGCCTTTCCGGCCGGGTCAAGAGCCGAGGGGGCTGCGGAATTCGCAGTTTTTAGACAGTGTTGCCGATTTGCAATCCCGGCTTCCCCTGCTGCCTCGCCGATAGGCTCCGCCGATGACAAGCGCCGATCCCATACGCCGCGCCGTCATCGTCGGCGGCGGCACCGCCGGCTGGATGGCGGCCGCCGCGCTGTCGCGCCTGAAATCGGCCGGACTCGAGATCGTGCTGGTCGAATCGGATGAGATCGGCACGATCGGGGTGGGCGAAGCGACCATTCCGCCGATTCGCAGCTTCAACGAGCTGCTCGGCATCGACGAGAACGAGTTCCTCGCCAGGACCCAGGGCAGCCTCAAGCTCGGCATCGAGTTCGCCGGCTGGCTTCGACCGGGCCACCGCTACATGCACCCGTTCGGCGCCTTCGGGGCCGACATCGAGGCGGTGAAGTTCCACCAGCTCTGGCTCAGGCTGCGCCACGATCCGTCAATCGGGGACTTCGAGGCCTATAATCTGAACGCCGTCGCCGCGCGGCTGGGCAAGTTCCAGCGGCCCAGCGGCGACCCGCGGTCGGTTCTCTCCACGCTCCAATACGCCTACCATTTCGACGCCGGCCTCTACGCCCAATATCTGCGCGGCTATGCGGAGGCGCGGGGCGTGGTCCGCCGCGAAGGGCGCGTCGTGGACGTCACGCTGCGCGGCGAGGACGGCTTCGTCGAATCGGTGACGCTCCAGGACGGCGAGGCGATCGCCGGCGATCTGTTCATCGACTGCTCGGGCTTTCGCGGGCTGCTGATCGAGCAGGCGCTGGAGTCGGGCTATGAGGAATGGACACACTGGCTGCCGTGCGACCGCGCCGTCGCCGTCCCTTCCGCGCCCGCGGGCGACCCCCTGCCCTACACCGTCTCGACCGCGCTTGGCGCCGGCTGGCAGTGGCGGATCCCGCTCCAGCACCGGACCGGCAACGGCTACGTCTATTCCAGCGCTGACATTTCCGACGAGGCCGCGGCGGCGGCGGTCCTCGCCAATATCGACGGCGAGCCGCTGGCCGAGCCGCGGACGCTAGGCTTCACCACCGGCCGGCGCCGCAAGGTGTGGAACAGGAACGTCGTCGCCCTTGGCCTCGCCAGCGGCTTCATGGAGCCGCTCGAATCGACCAGCATCCACCTCGTGCAGGCCGGTCTTTCCAAATTGCTGTCGCTGTTCCCCGACCGCAGCTTCGATCCCGCGCTCGAGGCCGAATATAACCGGCTGACGACGGTCCAGCTCGAGCAGATCCGCGACTTCCTGATCCTCCACTACAAGGCCAACGAACGGACCGAGCCCTTCTGGAGGCGCTGCCGCGAGATGGAGGTTCCCGAGAGCCTCGAGCGCAAGATCGCGCTGTTCAGGGCCACCGGCCAGCTGTTCCGCTACGAGGACGAGCTCTTTTCCGAATCGAGCTGGCTGGCGGTCCTGCTCGGCCAGGGCATCGTGCCGCGAACGCATGCCCGCATCGCCGACACGGTTGACCCGCGCCAGGCGCATCACATGTTGACGCGCATGGCGCAGGTGATGAGGCAGGCGGCCGAAGCCATGCCCACCCACCGCCACTATATCGAGCGCCACTGCGCCGCGGCCCCGGCCGCCGGCACGCCCGTCGCCGCAACGGCCTGAGGAGAAT
>DASZEO010000511.1:0-9354 GCA_035940755.1 Allosphingosinicella sp.
GTGGCGATCATGTCGGCGCGGAACTCGGGATTGGCGGCATGCCGCTCGGCATTGCGGGCGACCAGCGAGAGCTGGCTCACCAGGTTCTTGATGTCGTGCATGATGAAGGCGAAGCGGCGGTTGAACTCGTCGAAACGCCGCGCGTCGGCGAGCGCCTGCTGGCCCCTCGCCTCGGCTATGTAGCTGGCGGCCTGGATGCCGGCGGTCCGGAAGAGGTCGAAATCCTCCCAGTCGAGGGGCCGGCGGAAGGGCGGGTGCTCGAGGAGGACGAGAGCGACCAGCCGCCCCTCGTGGATCAGCGGCACTCCGGCCCAGGCGCTCTCCAGCCCGGCGAGCCAGGGGGGGACGGGAAGCTCAAGGTCGCCCCTTCTCAGGCAGCCTTCGCGGACGGACCCGAAATCGAGCACGAAGGCTTCCGCCTCGATGAAGCGGATCAGCGCTTCGGCGCCCTCGCCGCTGGGGGGCAGCACTGCTTGCGAGTTCCACCTCGCCGCAACCGAGAGGCGAGCGCTGCCGTCGACTGTCAGCAGCACGCCGCCCGGCGAGCCGGCGATGTCGGCCAGCGCCTTGATCGCCCGCTCTTCGAGCGAGGCGCTGTCTTCGCCTTGACGGCCGACCGTGTCGGTGAAGCGAAGCCATTCCTGGCGATAATCGTAGCGATGCTCGAAGACATGCTTGGCGATGGTCACCCGAAGCCACCCCCTCGCCCTCGCCGAAGGGAGCAGGACGAGCGCCGCGCCGGTCATCACCACGACCACACCGAGCTGGGCAGCCTGCCCCCACTGGCCGCCGACGATCTCCATCGCCCGCGCAGCCGACATCATGACGATGAGGTAGGCGAGGATGGCGATCACCGACAGCGACTGAAACGTCGCCGCCCGGGAGACCTGCACCTTCCAGATCGAGGCGCCGCGGATGCCCAGAGCGAACAGCGGCACCACCATAGCCAGCATCGCGCCGCGCATCGCATAAAGGTCGCCGGCGCCGCCGCGCGTGAAATAGGCGACGGTGTAGAGGTGGAGATCGTAGCCCCACATCGCGGCCAGCGCGAGCATCGGGTAGCGCAGGGCGTCGCGCGACGCGGGCGCGGCCTGGCCGTAGAGGTTGTGGACGAGGATCAGCGCCCCGGCGGCGATGGTGAGGCCGATCATCTGGCTGGTCGAAACGAGCGTCTCGAACACCAGCGGCACGGCGCGATATTCCGGCATGACGCCGCCGACGACGATCTGAAGCCCGATCACCCCCGCCACCGCCGCATAGACAGCCTTGAGGGCGCGTTGCCCGCCGCCGGCGCCCGCGCTCTGCATGATCCCGTACATGAACGCGAGGAAAGCGAGGTTGCGCGCGCTCTCGGCGAGCTGGGTCAGCAGGTTGTGGTGGTCCAGCATCGAGAGGAACATCGCCCACACCGACACGACGGCGAAGGCGCTGATCAGCGGCCGGTTGAGCGGGTCGCCGTTCCAGTGGCGAAGCTGGAACACCGCCAGCGCGCCGTAGAGCAAGGCCGCGAGCAAATGGCTCCAAAGGACGATCACGCCGAGCATCAGCGCGCCCCTTCCGGCCAGAGGATCACCCGCGCGGTTTGGAGGAGGATGAGGATGTCGAGGAAGGGCGAGTAGTTCTTCGCGTAATAGAGGTCGTATTCGAGCTTCTCGCGCGCGTCCTCGACCGAAGCGCCGTAAGGATAGTTGATCTGCGCCCACCCGGTGATCCCCGGCTTCACCACGTGGCGCTCGGCATAATAAGGCAGCCGCGCCTCGAGGTCGGCGACGAATTGCGGCCGCTCCGGGCGCGGCCCGACGAAGCTCATCTCGCCCTTCAACACGCTCCACGCCTGCGGCAGCTCGTCGATCCTGACCTTGCGGATCAGAGCGCCGACGCGGGTCACCCGCGGATCGTCCTTCTGCGCCCACACCGCCTTGCCGCCGACCTCGGCATCGACCCGCATCGAGCGGATCTTCACGACGTCGAACGTCTGCCCGTACAGGCCCACCCGGCGCTGGCGGTAGAAAGCGGGCCCGCGGCTCTCCAGCTTCACCGCCAGCGCGGCGAGGCCGATCAGCGGCGCGCCGAGCGCCAGGATGACGAGGCTGACGACGAGGTCGAACAGGCGCTTGGCGAGGCTCGACAGCCGCCGCCCGGCCGAAAAGCCGTCCGAGAAGATCAGCCAGGAAGGATTGAGGCTGTCGAGATCGACCCGCCCGGTCTCGCGCTCGAGGAAGCTCGAAAAATCGTGGACCTCGACTCCGGTGGTCTTGATCCTGAGCAGGTCGTTCAAGGGCAGCGCGTTGCGCCGCTCCTCGAGCGCCAGCACGACCTCCACCGCGCCGAGGCGAAGCAGATGGTCGGGCAGGCTCGGGATCGAGGCGCGGTTGGCGGCCCCGGCGACCGCCACCGGCCCGTCGTTCATCGCCACGAAGCCGACGACGGCGAAGCCGGCCTCGCCCGAGCGCGCCAGCGCCTCGATGCGCGCCGCCCGCGGCCCGGCGCCGAGCACCATCACCCGCCGCCGGAAGCGGTCGCCGCCGAGCAGGTCGCGAAGCCCGATCCGCGCCACCGCCAGGCTGAGCAGCGCCAGCCACACCGCGTAGAGCAGGCTCGAGCGCCAGAAGGTCACCGTCGGAAGCATGAAGAACAGGACCGAGAGCAGCAGCACGCTCAGCGCCACCGCCGCCATCAGCCGGGCGATGGCGTAGCGCATCGATTGCAGCGCCTGCACCCGGTAGACGCCGACCGCCACCATCGTCCCCTGGGTGACGAGCGTGAAGACGAGCATCTTGGGCAGCCGGGCCGTCTCCGGCTCGAGCTCGCCGCTCAGCTGCCACAGGCGAAGCATCCACCCGGCCTCGGCGCTGACCATCAGCAGCACGAAGTCGACGATGCCGAGCACCAGCACCGCATAAGGGACGTAATGTTTGAACACGCGGATCATGCGCGCCGCGCCCGATCGACGAGGAGGAAGGCAAGCGCCCTCGGCATGCGCGCACCCGGCCTGCGGCACGGACCGCCGGCAAGCGATCCGCGCGCACTGGAGGGGCGCCGCGCGAGAGCAGGTGTAACGATCCTCGACACGAGGCCACTGTCGGAGAAATTGACAAAGTTTCGGTAAAGACGCCCGATTGGCGGGGGGCACGGGAGCCGCTTGCCTTCGAGGGGAAGGTCCGTAGTCTGGGCGCGCGGCTCGACGCTGCCGGCGAGAGGTGAGGATGGCCGGGTTCGCCACTTCAGCCATGACGATCGCACTTGCCGCGGCGGCAGCGCAGGACCCGCCGCCAAGGCCGCCCCCTCCACTGCTTGCGCCAGCGCCGCGCCCGCCGGGCTGCTCGACCCCGCCGCTGCCGCTCGGCCCAGCGCCGAGGTCCCGACCCGCCCCGTTCACGCCGGTCCCGGGGCCGGTACCGCCGACCCGCGCGCAGCCCAGGCAGCCGCTTTACTGCTACGTCCGCCCGCTTGACTATCCACGCAGCGCCCTGCGCGCCGCCGAGCAGGGGGTGGTAGTCTTCGGTCTGGCCGTTGCACCGGATGGACGTGTCGCCGACTGCACGATCCGGGCGTCGAGCGGTTCAGCAGCGCTGGACGCGATCACCTGCCGCATCTTCCGGACCAGGGCGCGCTTCACGCCGGCGAGGGACGCGCGCGGCGCGCCCACCTGGGACACCTTTGAAAGCCGCATCACCTGGCAGATCAGAGGCCCCCTGCCGGAACCCGCACCCCCGCCCCCGGAGGGGGTCGAGGGAAAGCCCGAAGGTTAGGGCGCCTCCGGGCGCGCCGGCGATGTGGCGCAAATACGGATGCTCCACATGCTGCAACGCGCAAACCACACCCGACTGCGCCTTAATTCGCTTTTGTGTGGAGTTTGCGGGCCACCACACGCAGGACTTCCCGCGGTCACCCACGGGCACGTGGAGAGATGTTCGATCCGCCCAGAAGGATGGCGGGTACAGCCACTGCTTTCGCCTCAAGAAATATCTTAGCCGAGCACTCGCGTGGATTAAGAACCGGCAGGGCGCAAAGCATAACGACAGCTCTTCCGCCCATTCCCGCGAAAGCCGAGGATCGAACAATCTGCCAGCAGCGGCCCTTCAGGGATGCAACTCTGTACTTTCGGCTATTCAGAGCGCGTCCGGGAGCGTCGAACAAATGCGGACTGCCTTGCACGTGTCGACGACAAGAAAGTGGTTTTTGTCGAGAAGCCGTTTTGAAGCGACAGCCTATTGACATTTGTAGAAGTGTTGGCAGCTTAAGCTCTCGCACCTGCGCTTATTAATATTCACGCGTAATCGTTGCGCGGGAGCAGCGCAGCTCCGAAGCGCAGTCACTCGATTCGAACGAGGCGAAATCTGATGAGCGAGCCGTCTATCGAGCGGGCCATAGCCGTCGCCGAAGCATGGCAGACCAATCCCGATCCGGAGTTTTTTGAAGAGCGCGTTCTTCCCACCCTCCTCCCAATCCTGGCGCGAGCGCAGAATTCAGAGGACCCCAGGCTCCTCGCTGACTGGCTCGAGACTTTCTCCACCGTAGCCGGCGTTTCCGACGAAGAGCTCGCGACGCGGACCTCCGAGCTTCTTGCGAAAGATCCTCAGGCGACAATCGAGGCTCGGGGGCTCCTCTCCGCCAGTGCCCGAGCCCGGCTGGCTTTATTCGTGGAAGAATGGGAACGAGGTCCAGAGGACGAAGGCGGGACAGCTCATCAGATCCAATCCGAGATGTTGCGACGGAACCTGAGGGCAGTCACAGCGGAGGATGTCCGACCGGTGCTCGTCAAATTCGTGGGTGAGAGCACCTTCATGAGCAGCCGTGGATTTCCCGTCGTCAAAGGCAAAATGACAGTAAACAACAGAGACGGTACGACGGCCGCCGTGTTCGAAACAAACACGGGCGGGGGCGCTTCGACATATCGAAGAACCAACGGTCCGGTGCCACCCGGCGCCTACGTGGTCAGCAACTTTCTGGTGCGCGATAAATTCGGCATGGTCAGGGACGGCGTCGGCTACTCGCTGAATCTCGACCCCGCGCCGGGTACGCCCGTCTTTGGTCGAAGTCTTTTTAGGATCCATCCGGATGGCGCCAGCCCCGGCACGAATGGCTGCCTCGGCGTCGCTGAGGGCGGGCCCCGCCTCGTGGCGTCGCGCGATCTCCTCCGGCAGCTCGTGACAGACGGGCAGTTCCTAGCGTCCGTTCAATATGCTGGAATGGGGTGAGCGCTCGGCAGAGATCCAGAGTTGAGTGGGTCGCCGCCTTCCAGCGGCGCACACGCACTTATGGAAGGGGAGAAATCGCATGGGCATTCGTCGGCACAGACCATCTGCACTCGGGGCGGGGGCGGCAATTGGCGATTCGGGTGCCGCGGCTGTCGATGCAACGGATGAAGTCACGGGGGCGAGGAGTGCCGCACGGAGGCCAGATGGCCCAAGCGGCCTGTCCCTGAGCACGGCCGTGGCGGCCGAATTCGATCCCCGACTGCAAAAGCTTGTCGCCGTTCGTCGAAGCGGGGAGACGACGGAGGCAACCGCATCTACGGTCCCGGGCGAAGTTGCCGTTCTCGCTCGAGTCTCTGATTTGGATGCCTGGGTCGCGCTAAGTGAGGTGCGGCCGGGAACGGCGGTCAGGCTGGACGACGGCTCCGGCGCAGCCATCGTTACGGCCCGGATTCCGCTATCACGGATCGAAGCCGTTAGGCGGCAGCCTTTCGTCGTGAGTCTTAAAGCTGCGCAAGACCTGAGGCCGGGCTTGGGCGCTGGCGTCAGACAGACGCGGGCCGATCCTGCTACGCTGGGGGCCGGCCTGAGTTCACAAGGCGGTGCAGGGGCCGTGGTGGGCATCGTGGATTATGGCTGCGATTTCGCGCATAAGAACTTTCAGAGTACCAGTGGGACCCGCATCGAGGCAATTTGGCACCAAGGCGGAGCGGACACACACGATGCTCCTTTCGGTTACGGAGCTCTTTACGAGAGAGCGGCCATTGATGCCGCGCTGAAGCAGCCGGCGCCCTACTCGACGCTCGGCTACGGTCCAGCGCGCGACACGCCCCACAGCCAAGGGACGCACGGAACGCACGTCATGGACATCGCAGCTGGGAACGGCGGCGGCTCGAGCGTGCCGGGGTTCGCTCCGGAGGCATCCATTATATTCGTGGACGTCTCTTCGGAGGATATCCCCTGGCAGGGGCCGGACGTCGTAACCACCTCGTTTGGAGATTCCGTTCGGCTTCTTGAAGCCGTTCGTTTCATCTTCGATCGGGCAGGCACCCGACCGTGCGTCGTGAACATCAGCCTCGGCACGAACGGGGGGCCGCATGATGGAACGACGCTGGTGGAGCGGGGACTGGACCGCTTGGTGGAGGAGGAGTCGAATCGCGCGGTCGTCATCGCCGCGAGCAACTCGTACAGTGACCAGATCCACGCGGCTGGGACGGTGGTCCCGGGCGCTAGCGTCGAAATCAAATGGAACCGGCCACCAAGTACCGGTTGGCAGGACGAACTCGACATATGGTACGCTGGTGCGGACCGCATCGCGGTGGAGCTTCTGATGCCCGACGGCACTTCAGCGGGCATTGTCGAGCCCGGCGAAACGGGCGAAGCTCAGGAGAGCGGAAAAGTCGTTCTGCTCATCGCGAGCCGTCTGAACGATCCGAATAATGGGGACAACAACATCGGCATCTTTATCGACGACAGCTTGCCCACCGGCGTCTGGACGCTGCGGCTCATAGGACGCACGGTCACGAACGGCCGGTTCAACGCGTGGATCGAACGGGATGACACGTCGCAGGCTTCTTTCCTCGACAACATCGAACCCGACGGCACGATCGGCTCGATTTCCTGCGGTCGACACAGCCTCGTGGCTGCCTCGTACGACGCGCACAAATCAGGCACGCCTCTGTCATGGTTTTCAAGCGCTGGCCCGACGCGGGACGGCCGGCAGAAGCCCGAAATCGCAGCGCCGGGCCATGCCGTGGCGGCGGCCCACTCCCGGACGTCGACAGGCATAGTAATCAAGTCCGGCACGAGCATGGCAGCCCCGGCGGTGACCGGCACGGTCGCGCTCCTCCTCGCCGAGGCCGCAGCGCGGGGTATCGACCTTGATATCGGCCGGATCAGGACTCTAGTCACCAACAACCTCGCGCGAGCGCCAGGCGTCCAAGGATGGAATAGTCGCTGGGGCGGAGGAATGCTCGATGCGGCGGCGGCGATGGCGGCACTGCCCCGGCGAAGGCCCCCTGGCGCAGGTACCGCGAGGCTCGAGTCTTCAGGATCATCTGCCGCGCGGGCCGCCAAGAGCGGCGGGCCTACCAGGGGCAGGGCGACCGCAACCGGCCGGAAGGGCCCCCGTCCCCGGCCTTCCAAGAAAAAATGATTGCTGTAGGGAATTGTGGTAGAACGCACTGAACCCATCTTGAGTTCGGAGGTTGAGACCTAACCATGAAGCTTGCCATCTCGAAGAGCGATTCCAAGCGCATCCAGATCCCCCTGGCCCGAGATGTGGAGCTTGGCCCTTTCGATGAAGTGGAAGTGGCGATCGAGGTTCGTGAACCAGATTATGTTCCGCGGAACGTGCAACTTCGCGGTTGGATCGACAAGAACCTGTTGACCGGCAAAATCCTGAAGGGCAATCTACTGGAGCTTGGCAAGGACGAACGCGTGCATTCGGTCCAAGTGGGCAAAAGGCTTCGCATCCCAAAGACAGACGGTCGTTAGCACCGGCGCGGCGTCTGCACGCCGAAGCCGCCCAATCTTCCGGTCAGCCAAATTCCTTGCGCACCCATTCAAGCGACTAGCTCGCGATGTCCGCAGTCGATCAACGTTTCCCGGAGCCGCCGATCCGCATCCGGCGAAAATCGGTCACCCACAGTCGGATCTTAAAAACCTGCTTCCAAAGCCTATCCGCCAGATTGCAAAGGGCGATTTTGTTCCTATCATGTTCTCTTGGAATAAGAGGGGGCGATGGCAGGAGAACGGCGCGCTTACGTGCATCCTTCGACGGGCTCGAGACGGGCTTCGAGCGGTACGCAGCGCCCGAGGAGGCGCTATGTGCGGTTCACGCGGTGGCGGCGGGCGACTTTCTTCAGGGTGCTGGCGGAGACGGGGCATGCGCAGCTCGCAGCCGAGGCGGCGGGGGTTTCGGTTGACTGCGTCTATCGGCTGCGGCGGGTGGAGGCGGGGTTCGCCGCGCTGATGGATGCGGCTCGCGATGCGGCCGACCGGCGGTTTGCGGCCGGGCGGCGCGAGGCGGAGGTCGGGGCGCGGGACGTGGGATGGGCGGAGCGCGGTTCGGCCGGCAGGCCCTCTCCCCGGCCCTCTCCCGCAGGCGGGAGAGGGGGCGCGGCGGCGGCAGATGACGAGGCGGAGGGGTGGGATCCTGACGTTCCGGCCGAGGTCAAGGAGGGGCTGTTCGTCATCCTTCGCGGCTCCGGCGGGCGGCTCAGGATGGCGGCGGCGGGGAGGCGCTTCTGGACCGACCGGCACGACGCCATTTTCCTCGGTCACTTGCGGGCCACCGGCAACGCGGCCTTCGCCGCGCGCGCCACCGGCTTCACGCCCAAGACGGCGCAGAACCGGCGCAAGCGGCTGGCGAGCTTCGCGCGCGCCTGGGAGCGCGAGCTTGCCGAGGCGGAAGCGCGGCTCGAGGCGCGGGTGTTGGCGGACGCGATGCGCTGGACCCCGGCCATGTATCCGGGCGCGTTCGAGGCCGGCGAGCCGGAGCGGCTCGATCCGTGGCTGGCGCTCCACTTCCTCAAGTGGCGCGAGCGGCGGCGGCGGGCGGCCATGGAGGCCGAGCGGCGGGGCGCAGGGCGCGGGCCGCAACATGGCGGTGGCGAATCCGCGCGCTGAGGTGCAGGGGGAGGCTCGCCCGGCCGCATCACGGCCGACGAGGGCCAGACCGGAGAGACCAGCCTCATGACCATCCAAGCCTATGGCGCCCATGCCGCCGACAAGCCGCTCGAGCCGATCGCCATCGAGCGGCGCCGGCCGGGGCCGCGCGACGTGCAGATCGAGATCGCCTTTTGCGGCGTGTGCCATTCCGACCTCCACACCGTCCGTTCGGAGTGGGGCGGGACGCTCTATCCGTGCGTGCCGGGCCACGAGATCGTCGGCCACGTCAGCGCGGTGGGAGGCGAGGTGACGAAGTTCGCGGTCGGCGACACGGTCGGCGTAGGCTGCCTGGTCGACAGCTGCCGGCATTGCCCCTCCTGCTCGCAGGGGCTCGAGCAATATTGCGAGGTGGCGTTCGTCGGCACCTATAACGGGCCGACCCAGGATCCGCCGGGGCACACGCTGGGCGGCTATTCGCAGCGCATCGTCGTCGACGAAGGCTTCGTGCTGCACATCCGCCACCCCAAGGAGCAGCTGGCGGCGG
>DASZEO010000512.1:0-4617 GCA_035940755.1 Allosphingosinicella sp.
GCGCGCCTCAGTCGCCGGCGACGGTCTCGGCGATCCAGCGTGCGTAAGGCGCGACGCGCGTATAAGCGATGCGCGGCTCAGCGACCGCGCAGCCGGTGCCGAAGCTGAGCACGCCGAGCAGCCGGTCCGGGCCTTCGGCAGTCTCCTCGATAAGCGGGCCGCCCGAATCGCCGACGCAGGCCGCTTCGCGCGAGGCCGTGACGCACAGCGTATCGCCCGCATCGCTCCGGCCCGGCCCGGAGCATTGCGACGGATCCACGAAGCGTACGTGCGCCGATCGCATCCGATCGGAGGCCTGGGCGGCGGGCGCTCCGCTGGAGGTCAGCGCCCTGGCGGCAAGAGCTCCTTCGTAGAAGCTGGCGAAGCCGAGCGCGACCGCCTGCGCCGGCCGCTCCTCCGATCCGGAAGCCTCCGCGACGAGCGGGCCTGCAATGTCGGCGAGCCTCACCAGCGCCAGGTCGTTCGCCTGGGTCCCCTGGCGGTATCCCGGAAACAGGACGACGCGGTCGACCGGCACCTGCGCCGCTTCCTCGGCGCGGCCGACGGCGTCGCGACCCACCACCGCCGAGAGGCCGCGCGTCGGGATTCGCGCTCCGCTCGTGCTCTGGAAGCAGTGGGCGGCGGTCAGGATCCAGCGCGGCGCCACCAGGGTGCCGGCGCAGAAATAGACCCGATCGCCCGCCGAGACGCGCGACAGGGCGGCGACGTAGGGATAGCGGATGGCGTCAGCCGGCTCGGCGGCGGCAGGCACCGAGGAGGCTCCGGCAATCAGCATTGCGGCAGTGCCGGCGAAGCGGCGCGTCGTGCCTTTCACTTCTTGCGCTTGAAATCGACCGAGACGACGTTCGAGCCGTCCTCGACCGGCTCCACGGCCGGCGAGTCGTTTTCCGCCCGGTCATGCTCGTCGAGCAACACGTCGTCGGCGCGCGCGTGGAACTGGAGCGCGAAGTCCACCGCCGGGTCCTGGAACCCCGTGATCGCCGAGAAGGGAATGAACAGCTTTGCCGGCGCCTGGTTGAACGAGAGGCCGACTTCGAACCCCTCCTCGCGCACCTTGAGGTCCCAGAAGCGGTTTTGGATGACGATCGTCATGTCGTCGGGAAAGCGCTCCGCCAGGTGCCTCGGAATGTCGACTCCGGCCGCGGCCGTCTTGAAGGTGATGTAGAAATGGTGCTCGCCCGGGAGCCGTCCGGTCGCTTCGACCTCGCCGAGCACCCGGCCCACCACCGCCCGAAGCGCCTCCTGGACGATCTCGTCATACGGGATCAGGCTGTCGGGCCGCTGCTCGCTCATGGACTCGATTGGTAACGCTGTGGGTAAAGGGGTCAAGCGCGTTGCGCCTCGCATAGATCAGCGCGTAAGCGGCCGGCCGAGGAGCCCGCCATGCCGATCGACGCCACGCGCCCCTATGACGACGGCAACATCTTCGCCCGGATCCTGCGCGGCGAGATACCGTGCAGCAAGGTTTACGAGGACGAGCACGCGCTCGCTTTCCATGACATCAACCCGCAGGCGCCGGTCCACATTCTGGTGATCCCGAAGGGCGCCTACGTCTCCTGGGACGATTTCTCCCAACGGGCGGAGGAGACCGAGATTGCCGGCTTCATCCGGGCCGTCGGCAAGGTTGCCCGCGACGCCGGGCTCGTCGAACCCGGCTACCGGCTGCTTGCCAATGTCGGCCGCCACAGCGGTCAGGAGGTGCCGCACCTCCACGTTCACATTTTCGCCGGAAGGCCGCTGGGGCCGATGCTGAGCGGCTGATTTGCGCTTGCCGCGCCGGATTTAGCGGCTAGGCTCCGCGCGCACAGAGCATAACTGCGTCGAAGGGGACAGTAGATGGCGACCGTGGCACCGAACGGATTCCTTGCCCGGATCCTGGCGCGCAAGAGCGTCGCCATGGTCCAGGAAGAGACCCGGACCAGCGAGCTCAAGCGCTCCCTCGGCGCCTGGAACCTGGTCTTCCTCGGCATCGGCTGCATCATCGGTGCCGGCATCTTCGTGCGCACCGGCAACGCCGCAGCGCTTCACGCAGGGCCGGCGGTCCTGATCTCCTATGCCATAGCGGGGGTGATCTGCGCGTTCGCGGGTCTCTGCTATGCCGAGCTTGCTTCGACGCTGCCGGTCTCCGGCTCGGCCTACACCTACAGCTACGCCACCATCGGCGAGTTCGCCGCCTGGGTGATGGGCGCCCTGCTGCTGCTCGAATACGGCCTTGCGGCCTCAGTCGTGGCGGTCGGCTGGTCCGGCTACATGGTCAGCCTGCTGGGCGACCTGGGCTTGCACATCCCGCCGGAGCTGACCGGGCCGATGGGCCATCACATGCAGCAGGACGGTGTCGACGTTCTGGTGAACGGGGCGCCGGTCGTCTACATGTTCAATCTGCCGGCATTCCTGGTCTGCGCGGCGCTCGCCACGCTCCTGTGCATCGGCGTTTCGGAATCGGCCAAGTTCAACAATGCGATCGTCGCGATCAAGGTGACGGTGCTGGTGGCCTTCATCCTGGTCGGCGGGTTCATCATCCTGAGCAACCTGTCCGCCTATACCGGCAACTGGGATCCCTTCATCCCGACGCCAACGGGCAAGGACGGGGAGTTCGGCTGGAGCGGAATCCTGCGCGCCGCCTCGATCGTGTTCTTCGCCTATATCGGCTTCGAGGCCGTCTCCACGGCCGGGCAGGAAGCGAAGAACCCGGGCAAGGACATGCCGTTCGGGATCATCGGCAGCCTCGTCGCCTGCACCTTGATCTACATCCTTGTGTCGGTCGTCCTGACGATGATCGTTCCGTACACTTCGCTCAACGTGCCCGATCCGGTCGCGGTCGCGGTCGACGCCTTCGGGCCGCAATGGGCGTGGTTCGCCAAGGCCGTGAAGATCGGCGCCATCATCGGCCTCACTTCGGTGATCCTTGTGCTGATGTACGGGCAAACCCGCATCTTCTACACCATGGCCCGCGACGGCCTGCTGCCGAGGGTGTTCGCGCGGGTCCATCCCAAGTACCGGACGCCGTGGATCAACACTTTGCTGGTCGGCATCATCGTCGCGCTGGCAGCGGGCTTTTTCGACATCAACAGCCTCGGCGACATGACCTCCGTCGGGACGCTCGCGGCCTTCGCGGTGGTGTGCCTGTCTGTGATGTGGCTGCGGCGGACCCACCCGGAGATCCCGCGCGGCTACCGAGTACCGCTTTACCCGGTCGTGCCGATCCTCGGCATCGCGTCGTGCCTGTGGCTGATCACCACCGTCCCCAATTACGTGCTGGTGATCTTCGCCTGGTACACGCTGGCGATGATCATCCTCTATTTCGTCTACGGCATGCACAATTCGGCGCTCCACAAGGGCCGAACGGTCACGGCCGATGGCGAGCTGCCGATCTTCCCGGAGGACGCACCGACCGACGAGCGCGGCGAGCCGACCGTCCGCCCCTGAGCGGGTGAGGCGAACGGCGCGCCGCGGCCGTGGCGGCCGCGAAGGAGGAACTGTGATGTCGACCCAGCCGCCCGAGCTTCCGCCGCAGCCGTCGCAGCCGGGGCAGCCGGCCGCTCCGCCGCCGGAGATCAGCCGGCCCGGCCCCGACATCGACGTTCCGGCGCCGGCACCGGACCAGCCGCCGGCACCGCCGCCGGCGACGCCGAGCGCCTAGCCGAGCCGCTCCGCCGCTAGCGCCTTCAGGTCCGCTTCGGGCCGCGCGCCGTAATGTGAGATGACTTCGGCGGCGGCGATCGCGCCGATCCGCAGCGAATCCTCGAGGCTGCGGCCCTGCGCCTGGCCGACGAGGAAGCCGGCGGCGAAAAGGTCGCCGGCACCGGTGGTGTCGATGACGTTCCCGACCGGCTCGGCGGGCACTTCCGCACGCTCGGCGGCGCCGAGCGCGACGGCCCCTTTTTCGCTTCGGGTCACGACCAGCGTTTGCACCTTGGGCCGGACCGCCTCGACCGCGGTCTCGAAGTGCGGGACCCCGGCCAGCGCCTGGATCTCCGCTTCGTTGGCGAACAGGATGTCGATCTTGCCGGAGTCGATCAGCTGGTTGAACCCCGCCCTGTGGCGCTCGATGCAGAAGGTGTCCGACAGCGTGAAGGCGACCTTGCGGCCGGCGAGTCGAGCGACCTCGATCGCGCGCATCATCGCGTAGCGCGGCTCCTCCGGGTCCCACAGATAGCCTTCGAGGTACAGGATCGCGGAGTCGGCGATCTGGCCCTCGTCGAGCGCGGCGACCGGAAGGTGCTGCGAAGCGCCCAGGAAGGTGTTCATCGTGCGCTGCGCGTCGGGAGTGACGAGGATCAGGCAGCGCGCGGTCGGCACGCCGAAATCCTTGGCCGGGCTGGTGAATTCGACCCCGGCGGCGCGGATGTCGCGGCCGAACGCCTCGCCCAGCGGGTCCGGAGCCACCTGGCCGATGAACGCGGCCCGCCCGCCCAGCGCCGCCACGCCCGCCGCGGTATTCGCCGCCGAGCCTCCGCTCCGCTCCAGGCCCCCGGCCATACGCGCGTAGAGGCGGGCGGCTTCGTCGGCGTCGATCAGGCGCATCGCGCCCTTGGTCAGCCCTTCGGCGTCCAGGAGCGCGTCATCGGCCTCGGCGATGACGTCGACGATGGCGTTGCCGACGGCGAGCACGTCGAG
>DASZEO010000513.1:0-6045 GCA_035940755.1 Allosphingosinicella sp.
CGCCGAGCGCGCTTTTGCCGCGGACACGCGCGAGCACGGCTTTCGCGACGGCTTCCTCGCCTGGGTCGCGCCGGACGGCTTCACCTTCCATCCCCGGCCGGGCCCCGAGCGGCCGCGGCTCGAGGCGCTTCCGGACGGCGCCGCTCCGGGGCCGCCGCTTTTCTGGTGGCCGCAATTCGCCGGGGCGTCCCGCTCCGGAGACCTCGGCTTTACGAGCGGCGGCGCCAACATTCCCGTTCGCTACTTCACGGTCTGGCAGCGCCAGCCGGACGGCGGCTGGAAATGGATCTATGACGGCGGCCCGCCGCTTCAGGGCCTGCTCCCGGGAAGCGACTCCGACCCGGTGGTGCGCCTGCCTGCCGCCACGGCCGCCGCTGGCAGCGCGGAAGCCGCGCTCGCTCAGCTGGCCCCCCTCGAAGCCTGGATCGCGAACGGCTGCGCCGAGGATGCCGCCGCCGCCCGAATGGCCCACCTCGCCGACGAGGCGCTGGTCGCCGGCTCGGCCATGCCCTCCTTCCCGGGCCGCGACCATCAGGCCGCCGAGCTCGCCCGCCAGCCTGCCCGCCAGAGCGTCCGTCCGCTCGGCGGCATCGCCAGCCGCGCCGGCGACCTCGCCTTCACCTGGGGAGAGGTGCGCTGGACCGACGGCGCCGCGCCGCGCTGGGGCCATTATGCCCGCATCTGGCAGGACCGCCGCGAAGGCTGGCGGATCGTCGCCGACATCCTCTTGGAGGCCCCCGTCCCGCCTCCGCCGCCGGCACCGGCCCAAGCCGCGACCTAATAATCGGCGAAATGAGCGCCCTGTGGGTCTTCGCGCTCCCTGACTGAGGCGGAGCGGAACAGCGCCCGACGATCTTGGTTCTCAGGCAGGAGCAGCCAGCCACTTCGGGAGCGCAAGATGACCAGCGAAATACGGCACGAATCCTATTGGAACGCGACGGCGCCCGCGAGCGACTTCCCGGCGCTTTCGGGGGAGCTGCAGGTCGACGTGGCTATCATCGGCGGCGGCATCGTCGGCGTCACCACGGCCCGGATGCTCAAGGACCGCGGCGTGAGCTGCGCGCTCGTGGAGGCGCGCCGGGTGGGCGAGGAAGTGACCGGCAAGTCGACGGCCAAGATCACCTCCCAGCACAACGTCGCCTACACCACGATCGAGCGCAAGTTCGGCGAGGAAGGCGCCCATTGCTATGCGCGCGCCAACGAGGCGGGGGTCGAGACGATCGTCGAGCTGGCGACGAACCACGGCATCGACTGCAACCTCGAGCGCAAGCCCGCCTACACCTACACCAACGACGAGAACGAGGTCTCCAACATCGAGAAGGAGGCGGAGCTCGCCCGGGTGCTCGGCCTTCCCGCCTCGCTGACCCGCGACACCGGCCTCCCGTTCGCGGTGCGGGCGGCGATGCGCTGGGACGACCAGGCGCAGTTCCACCCCGTCAAATATGTGAAGGGGCTGGCCGCCACGCTGCCGGGCGACGGCTGCCACGTCTTCGAAGGGTCGCGAGTCATCGATTGGCATCCGGACCGCATCGCCACCGAAGCGGGCACGGTGCGCGCGCGCCACGTGATCATGGCGACCCACCTGCCGCTCGGCCAGACGGGGCTGTTCTACTCCGAGAACTACCCGCACATGCATCCGGTGATCATGGGCCGGGCCGAAGCGGGGCGGGTGCCGAACGGCATGTACATCAACGCCGAAAACCCGCGCCACTCGGTCCGCGGCCATCGCGACGACGAGGGGCAGAGCTGGATGATCTTCGCCGGTCCCTCCTTCAAGCACGGCCATGTCGACGACGAACGCGCGGGCTTTGCCGAGATCGAGCGTTTCGCCGCCGAGCATTTCGGAGTCGCGCCGGAATATCGCTGGACCAACGAGGATTACACGCCGATGGACCACGCGCCGTTCGTCGGCTGGTCCTCTTCGGGTTCGGGCGCCTATCTGGTCGCGACCGGCTTCAACGCCTGGGGCATTTCCAATGGCACCGCCGCGGCGATCATGCTGGCGGACATCATCACCGACAGGGAAAATCCCTGGACCGACCTATACGACGCCCGGCGGATCAAGCCCCTGGCCGGCGGCGCCGAGTTCGTGAAAGGCAATGCCGAGGTCGCGAGCCACCTCGTCAGCGGCTATCTCTCGCGCAAGCCGCACAGCTTCGACGAGCTCAAGGCCGGCGAGGCGGCGATCCTGAAGATCGAGGGTCACAATGTCGCCGGCTACCGCGACGACGCTGGGCAGCTGCACGCGGTCTCCGCGGTTTGCACGCACATGGGCTGCATCGTCGGCTGGAACGAGACCGACAGGAGCTGGGATTGCCCGTGCCACGGCTCTCGCTTCGCCATGTCGGGCGAAGTCATTCACGGCCCGGCGGTCAAGCCGCTGGCGCCGGCTCCGACCAAAAAGGATTAGGCGACGCGGTCGGCGTAGAGGAAGCGGCCCGGCCCGAGCCGCGCCAGTACTTCCTGAAGGCTGAGGTGCGGCAGCGCGAAGCAGCCTTCGCTCCGGCCCAGCCGGCCGGTCTCGGCGGCCACGTTCGGCTCGGCATACCAGGCGGTGTGGATGACGATCGCCCGGGATTCCGCGTTGCTGTTCGACGAATCGAGTCCGCGCACGCGCATCGAGCGGCCGTAATGGCCGTAATAATATTCGCTGGTGAGGTAAGAGCCGTTCGAGCTCGCCTCGGAGCCCGGCTCATTGGAAAAGCGCTGGAGAAAACCCGTATGGCTGGGGTCGGACCCGCGGCCATGGGCGACGAGATGGCTGGTGACCCGGCCGGTATTCGTATCCAGCAGATAGAAACGCTGCGACGCCGACGCCCGGGTGAAATCGGCGATTCCGACTATGTCGCCATGGGCGATCTGGGCGCGGTGGCGGTCGAAGGCGGCGCGGGCGCGGGTGACGATGCGCGGGTCGACGCTGGGATCGACCATTACGCGCGGCCGGGCGGGGACGGCGAGAGGCGACGGCCTCGGTGCGGTCGGCTGGTTGGCGACCTGGGCGAGCAGCGGCGAGCTGGCGATCACGGCGAGCGCACCGGTGGCGACACCAGCCTCGATGATCTGCCGACGCGACAATGTCATTGGCAACCCTCCCCGGTCCAAAACCGATGTAGGTTTTTTCCCGTTTCCTCTCAACGACAAGCGGAGCGCATCTACTGCCGTTCATCGCGTTACGCCGCCGTTTCGCCGCAACAATCGGGAACTAAGGTTAACGACTCTTCCACTGCGGCGACGAAGCGTGGCGGAACCGCGACGGAGCTAGGAGAGTATCACCTGCAGCTGCGAAGGAGCGTTCGTGAAGGGATTCGAAGGGCTCAACATCCGCCCCCCGATGCCGCCGATGGAGGCCAAGTTGGTCGACGATCTGCCGCCCGGCGAAGGCTGGCAGTTCGAGCCCAAATGGGACGGCTTTCGCTGCCTCGTCTTCCGCGACGGCGAGGCTGTGGAGCTCCAGTCGAAGGCCGAGCGCCCGCTCGGCCGATACTTCCCCGAAGTCGTGGAGGCGGTCCGCGCCCTTGCCGCCGAGCGCTTCGTCATAGACGGTGAGCTCATCATTCCGGTCGACGGCGTGCTGTCTTTCGACGCCCTTCAGCTGCGTCTCCACCCGGCCGAGAGCCGAATCCGCAAGCTCGCCGCAACCACCCCCGCGCAGCTCATCTTGTTCGACTGCCTGGAAGCTGAGGGCAGGCCGCTCGTCGATGCGCCGCTGGCCGAGCGCCGCCGCGAGCTCGAGCGCTTCCACGCGGAGAGCGGCCGCGACGACGTGCTTCTCTCCCCCTGCACGCTGGACCGGGCGGTGGCCGAGGACTGGCTAGCCACGGCGGGCGGGGCACTCGACGGCGTCGTCGCGAAGCGGCGTGACAGCCGCTACGAACCCGGCGAACGCGCGATGCTCAAGGTCAAGCAGATGCGGACCGCCGACTGCGTCGTGGGCGGCTTCCGCTATGCCACCCGCGGCCGCACGGTCGGCTCGCTGCTGCTCGGCCTCTACAATGACGAGGGCCGGCTCGACCATGTCGGCTTCACCTCCGCCATTCCGGCCGAGGAACGCGATGCGCTGACGGCTCGCCTCGAGGCGCTCGTGGAGGCTCCGGGCTTCACCGGCCGCGCGCCGGGCGGACCCAGCCGCTGGAGCACGGAACGGACCGGTGAATGGGAGCCGCTGCGCCCGAAGCTGGTCATCGAGGTGCGCTACGACCACGTCACCGGCGACCGCTTCCGCCACGGCACCAAGTTCCTTCGCTGGCGCCCCGACAAGGCGCCGCGGCAGTGCCGGATGGACCAGCTTCGCGCCGAGGCGCCGCCGGCCGAGCTTGCGCTGGCGAACGGCCGATGAGCGAGCGCATCGTCGAAGGGGTGAGGCTGAGCAACCCCGACAAGATCCTCTATCCGGAGCAGGGCGTAACCAAAGGCGATCTTGCCGACCATTATGTGGGCGTCGCCGAGCACATGCTGCCGCACGTCGCGATGCGGCCGATCACAATGGTGCGCTGCCCGACGGGACGGCAGCAGAAATGCTTCTACCAGCGCCACGCCGGCGCCGGCGTTCCCAGGCAGATCGAGCGGGTCCGGGTGCCCGGCTTCGACAATCCCTACCTCTTCATCCGCGACGTCGCGGGGCTGGTGGCGCTCGTCCAGATCGGGGTTCTCGAGATCCACCCCTGGGGCGTGACGGTCGAACGACCGGACCGGCCGGACCGAGTCATCTTCGACCTCGACCCCGGCGAAGGCACCGGTTTTGAGGCCGTCATCAACGGCGCGCTGGACGTCCGGGACCGGCTCGAGCGGATGGGCCTCGCCAGCTTCGTCAAGACCACCGGGGGTAAGGGCCTGCACGTCGTCCTGCCGATCGCGCCGGTGCACGAATGGCCGGCGGTCAAGGCATGGGCGAAGGCCTTTTCCGAAGCGATGGCGGCCGACGCGCCGGACCTTTACCTCACCCGCATCGCCAAGGCCGAGCGCGAGGGGCGGATCTTCATCGACTATCTCCGCAACGATCCCACCTCGACCGCTGTCGGCCCCTATTCGACCCGCGCGCGCGAAGGGGCGCCTGTGGCGATGCCGCTGCCCTGGGAGGCGGTGAAGGCGGGACTTGAACCCGGCCGCTACTCCGTCAGGACGGCCGCCGGCGAAGTTGAGCGGCGCTCCGGCGATCCCTGGTCGGAGATGGCGGGCCTTAGCCAGCGCCTGCCCGACCTGCCGGCCGTCTAACTTACGCTTTGCCCGCTGCGCACCTGGCGCCTGGCTTCGGAGGCTGCGCGCATCATGCGCCGCCCGGTCTCTTCCGCCGCCTCCGGAGTCAAGGTGACGGCGACGCCGTTCGGGCCTTCGACGATCACCTCGCCCTCTTCAGCCATCACTTCGCTGGGGTCGGTATGCGCGGTCAAACTGTCCATGGCCGAATCCCTCCGAACCGCTGAACTGTGCTGATTCAGGTTGGGTTCCGAATCGCACGGCGAGCCGCGCCTCCGGAGCGACAGCTTATTGCGATTTGAAGTGCAAGCGCCCATCTTCGGCGCGCAGCGGCAAGAGACGTGTTTGTGGAAGAAGCGCTGAATTCCCACTTCGTTTACGTGGTGGACGACGATCGCGACGTCCGCCGCTCGCTGAGCTTCATGCTCGGCGCCTCCGAGATACGCTCCCACCCGTTCGGGTCCGGCGAGGACTTCCTCGACGCCGTGCCGGACCTGCAGCCCGGGTGCGTCCTGCTCGACCTGCAAATGCCGCAGATGGACGGCTTCCACGTCATGGCCGAGCTTTCACGGCGCGAGATCGACTGGCCGGTGATCGTCATGACCGGCCATGGCGAAGTGCCCGTCGCGGTGAGGGCAATGAAGCTGGGCGCCGTAGACTTTATCGAGAAGCCTTTCTCCGAACAGGCCCTCCTAACCTGCTTCGGCAACGCTTTCTCGCTGCTCACGGCGCGCGAGGAGACCGGCCGCCGGCGGCGCGAGGCGCGCGAGCGGGTCCGCCATCTTACCGGACGGGAAAGCGAGATCCTGCTGGGCCTGCTGGCCGGCGAATCGAACAAGCAGCTCGCCTCGC
>DASZEO010000514.1:0-4793 GCA_035940755.1 Allosphingosinicella sp.
ATGCCGGCACGGGACAGCTCTTCTACGACGCCGACGGCATCGGCGGCGCCGACCAGGTGCTGTTCGCCAGGCTCACCCCGGGGCTCACCCTCACCAACGCCGACTTCATCGGCTATATCTAGCCCGTCGCCGCGGCCGCAGGGTGCGCTTCACCAGTCGGCCGCCAGCCCGCGCTGCGGCGGCAAGGGATGAAGGGTTGATGCCCGCTTTGGGTCTTTGTATTGGTCCCGCCTCGGATGTTGCCGGCCGGCCGTAGCGGCCGGCAGGGGTAACGAACGCCAGAACGACGAGGCTCCGGACAGCTCTGCACAGCATCGTGCAGGGGCCTGCAACCGCTGCTTTCCAAAGGGGTGAGATGAAGTTTCTACGCAGGCTGCGCACACTGCTGCCGAAGTCCGTCGATATCGCGATCGCGAAGGATTCGCAGCGCGCGCGAGAGGTGGCGGCGCTGCTGCGCAAGCCGCTGAGGCAGCGATGGAGGTCGCTGCGGCCGCTCTGGTCGATCGAGCAGCGTATGGAAAAAATGCTCGAGCCGCACCCCGACCCGAAATTCGGCACGATCGCAGACCATTATCTCGCTTCTTCATCCTGGGCGTGGAAGCTCGCCATCCTGGAGCGCCTGGTCGAACAGCGCCGGGCCGGCTCCATCCTCGAGATCGGCACGGCCTATGGCGGCAGCGCCGTGGCGATGGCCCTGGCGCAGCAGGAACCGAACCTGGTGACGATCGACTTCTTCGCGCCTCAGTCCAAGATCGGACCTGAGAACATCCGGTCGGTTGTGCCGAGCGGCGTCGAGTGTCTTACCGAAGACAAGAACCTGGCGCTGCCGCGACTGGTTCACGAGGGCCGGCGCTTCGACTTCGTCTTCCACGACGGCGGCCACAGCGGCGACAATTACGTCGACGAGTTCAGGCTGATCTCCAAAGCCCTGGAACCCGGTTCGATCTTCGTCTTCGACGACATCACCTGGGACAACAATCCTGCCAACCGCGCCACGACGAAGGACTGGAGCCGCCGCACCTGCTACGAAGGCTGGCTGGAGGTGCTGAGCGATCCCAAGGTCGAAGGCGCCGTGATAGCGAAGGGCTCGATCGGGATCCTGCTCACCGCGTGAGCCCCGGTTCCGTTAGCGGCTGAACGCCGCCCGCAGCGATGTAGCGCTGGCGAAGCGAGTCGAGCGGCAGCAGCGCGCCCGCTTCCTCGACGTGCCAGAAGGTCCAGCCGTTGCACGAGGGCGCGCCCTGGGCGGCGGCGCCGATGCGGTGGATCGAGCCCTGGTCCCCGCCCAGCTCGAGCGAGCCGTCGGCGCAGACGCTCGCCTGCCAGCGCCGCTTCGCGTCAGTCAGCCTGGCGCCCGGAACGATCATGCCGGATTCCACGAGCGCGCCGAACGGCACCTTGGGCTGGGCCTTTTTCGAGGCCATGGTGCGCACCGCACTCTCGTCGAGCGCGAGCGTGCCGGCGATCCGCTGGCGCGCCACCTCGACATAGCGCTTTTCCCGCTCGATCCCGATCCAGCGCCGCCCCAGCCGCCGTGCCACCGCGCCGGTCGTGCCGGTGCCGAAGAACGGGTCGAGGACGACGTCGCCCGGATTGGTGCAGGCGAGCAGGACCCGGTAGAGCAGCGATTCGGGCTTCTGGGTCGGATGCGCCTTGACGCCGTCGGTCTTCACCCGCTCGCCGCCGGCGCAGATCGGAAGCACCCAGTCCGAGCGCATCTGAAGCTCGTCGTTCAGCGCCTTCATCGCGCGGTAGTTAAAGGTGTAGCGGCTGTCCTCGCCCCGGCTCGCCCAGATCAGGGTCTCGTGGGCGTTGGTGAAGCGGGTGCCGCGGAAGTTCGGCATCGGGTTGGACTTGCGCCAGATGATGTCGTTGAGGATCCAGAAGCCGAGGTCCTGGACGGCCGCGCCGACGCGGTAGATATTGTGATAGCTGCCGATCACCCAGAGCGTGCCGTCGGGCTTCAGGAGCCGCCGAGCCTCGGCGAGCCAGGCGCGGGTGAACGCGTCGTAATCGGCAAAGCTCGAAAACTTGTCCCAGTCGTCGTCGACCGCGTCCACGCGGCTCCCTTCGGGACGGAACAGGTCGCCGCCAAGCTGAAGGTTGTAGGGCGGGTCGGCGAAGATCATGTCGATCGAGCCGGCCGGGAGCGCGGCCATGGCGGCGATGCAGTCCGCCTGGATGATGTCGTCGAGCGGCAGATCGGGCGCGGGCGCCCGGCTTCCGATCGTTTTTGCCGACAGACCGACGCGCCCCAAAACGGTCATTCAGTGCCCCCCTGCCGGCCATGCTGAGTCAGCCCGGCTTCGTGGTCAAGAGACGCACGCTGGGGGAATATGGTTAAGAAAGGTTAAATGTGGTGGGGAACGAAGCGAGTCCCCGCAACATCTGGTGTCGGAGCCGGGACTTAAGACTCAATCTGAAGTGGGTGTGGCCGGAAAGACTCATCGCCGCACGATGTTGCCGGCCCCGAAATGTTCGCCAGCTCGAAATCGAGGGTGAACTGCCGCACCGGCGCGAAGCTTTGGCGGTGAAGCGGGGTCGGGCCGAGCTTTCCAAGGGCGCGCTGATGCTCGGGCGTTCCATAGCCCTTGTTGGTCTCCCAGCCGTAGCCGGGATATTCCTTCGCATAGTCAAACATGATCCGGTCGCGGGTGACCTTTGCAACGATCGAGGCCGCGGCGATCGACCGGCATTTGGCGTCGCCGTCGACGATCGCCACCGACGGCCGCTCCCACCTCGGGCAGCGATTGCCGTCGACCAGGACCATTGCGGGCTCGACGCCGAGCGCCTCGACGGCGCGCACCATGGCCAGCATCCGCGCCCAATAGATGTTGAGCCGGTCGATCTCCTCGACCGAGGCGACTCCTACCCCCCAGGCGGCGACCTTCGTCAGCTTGGCGTAGATCGCCTCGCGCGCCGGCGCCGGCAGGTTCTTCGAATCGTCGATGCCGCGGGGGAATTTCTCCCGATCGAGGATCACGGCCGCAGCCACGACCGGCCCGGCCAGCGGCGCGCACCCCGCCTCGTCTACGCCGGCCAGCGGGGTCGGATGAACCTTTTCGAGCTTGAAACAGGGCCGCGCCATCGCCGCCAGCCTAGGCCCGCCGCCTCCCGCCATTCCAGCGAAAGCTGCACGCCCGCTTCATTTCCTGTGGATTACCCGGTCCGGCCCGGCGGGTGACGGCGATATTCGCCGCCACGGAACAGCATGATCCGGTTGCCGGCGGGGTCGCGCAGAAAAGCCTCGCGCATCTTCCATGGCCGATCCTGCGGGAGGGCGGTGAATTCCACCCCCGCCGCGAGCAGCCGCTCCACCCACGCATCGAGGTCGGGGCTGTCGAAGCCGATCGTCGCATCCCCGGCTTGCAGGCCTTCCTCGACATGGATCGAGAGGGTCGACCCCCCGGGGCACTCGAAGCGCGCATAGCGGCCGGCGGAATCGGCGATCTGCCGCAGGCCGAGCGTCCGGTAAAAGGCGACAGAGGCGGCATAATCGGTGGCCGGCAGCGTCACCTGGTCGAGGTTCATCGCGTCGGTTCCGGCCTGGGCATGACCCAAAGGCCCGGCGCCGCCGCCGAAGCCGGGCGCGGCCAGCAGCGCCCGACGGACGAAGCCGCGCGCCCGCCCCACCGCGTCCGCAAGGCTCCTGCCGTAGCCGAGATGAACGGCGATCGCGCTGGCCAGCGTGCAGCCGGTGCCGTGGGTATGGCGGGTTTCGATCCGCGCCTCCGTCCAGCTCGTCGTTTCTCCATCGGGTGCGACAAGCAGGTCGGCGACCTGATCGCCCGGCGCATCGCCGCCCTTGGCAAGCACGGCGCAGCCATGGCGCTCGACCAGGGCACCGGGGCCCTCTGCTCCGGCAGCGCCGGCAAGCCGCTGAAGCTCAGGCACGTTCGGAGTCGTCACCGTTGCGATGCGCATCAGCCGCTCGAAGGCGGCGATCGTCTCATCGTCGGCGAGGGCTGAGCCGCTTGACGCGATCATCACCGGGTCGAAGACGATCGGAACATCGCCCATCGCTTGCAGCCGGTCGGCGACCGCATGGGCCGTCTCGGGCGAGCCGATCATGCCGATCTTGACGGCATCGGCGCCGAGGTCGGCGAGCACGGCGTCGATCTGCTCGATCACGAAATCGGCGGGGACCGGAAACACGCCGGTGACGCCGAGCGTGTTCTGCGCCGTCAGCGCGGTGACAGCCGTCATGGCGTGCCCGCCCAGCACGGTCACCGTCTTGATGTCGGCCTGAATGCCGGCGCCGCCGCCGGAATCGGAGCCGGCGACGATCAGCACTCTGGGGATGCTCACGCCGGCCCTTTCCTCGCGGTCGAGGGCGGGTACCTGTCAAGCAGGGGCGCGGGGCGGATGGGGCGCGGCTCGAAATTGCCGCCGCAATTGGGGCAGGTGCCGCCGAGCGGGCCATCGACGCATTCGGCGCAGAAGGTGCATTCGAAGGTGCAGATGCGCGCGTCGGCGCTGTCCGGCGCAAGGTCGCGCCCGCAGCGTTCGCAGTCGGGGCGAAGCTCGAGCATCAGGCGGCCTTCACCGCCGCGCAGATCGCCTCGACGACGTCCACGACGAGGCCTTCGTCCTCGCCTTCCGCCATGACCCGGATCACTGGCTCGGTGCCGGACTTTCGGATGACCAGGCGTCCGCTCCCCGCGAGCCGCGCCTCGCCATCGGCGATCGCCGCCTTGACCTTGTCCTGCCTCAGCGGCGCGCCGCCCTCGAAGCGGACGCTCTTCAAGAGCTGCGGCAGCGGCTGGAACAGGGTGAGCACCTCGCTCGCGCGC
>DASZEO010000515.1:0-5841 GCA_035940755.1 Allosphingosinicella sp.
CCGGCGCTTGCGCAGGTTCAGACGATCGATCCCAACCAGGCGGACGCCTACCAAAGCACGGAGGCGCAACCGAGCCAGGATACGCCGCCCGAGACCTGGAATGCCGAACCGGCGCCGAGCTCCGAATGGGCGCCGGCAGAACCGGATAGCTCCGCCGAAGCGGCGACGACCGAGGCCGAGCCCGCCGCGACCGAAACTTCGGCGGCTCCTGCGGCAACAACGGCCAGCGTGCCGCGCCAGGACGTCTTCTCGGCCGCCGAAGGGCTGTTCGGCCGCGGCGCCGCCGGCCTCGGCGGCATCCTCGAAGACATCCTTCGCGATCAGGGCGAGCCGGTCGCCTACATTTCGGGCCAGGAAGCCAGCGGCGCCTTCGTGCTCGGCGTGCGCTACGGTTCGGGGACGATGCACCACCAGATCGAGGGCGACCGCGCGGTCTACTGGCGCGGGCCGTCCGTCGGCTTCGACTTCGGCGCCGACGCGAACAAGGTTTTCGTGCTAGTCTACAACCTGCACGACAGCCAGCGCCTGTTCCGCCGCTTCCCCGGCGCGGAAGGCAATGCCTATTTCGTCGGCGGCTTCACCGCGCAATATCTGCGCCGGGGCGATGTGGTGCTGATCCCGATCCGGCTGGGGGTCGGCATGAGGCTCGGCGTCAATGCCGGCTACATGCGCTTTTCCGAACGCAACCGCTGGCTGCCCTTCTAGCGACTAGGCCGGCCCCGCGAACCGCCAGGGCAGCGTCTCGCCGGCGCCGAAAGGCACGATGCTCGTGCCTGCCCCGGGCAGCCGCTCAGGCACCGCGCAGGCGCACCGTTCAAGCGCCACGCGATCTTCGTTGAGCGGCAGGCCGTAGAACCGCGGCCCGTGCTCTGAAGCGAAAGCCTCGAGCCGGTCGAGCGCCCCTTCCTCGTCGAACACCGCGGCATAAGTCTCGAGTGCGAACGGCGCGTTGAAGATGCCGGCGCAGCCGCAGGGCGATTGCTTGGCTTCGACGGCGTGGGGGGCGCTGTCGGTGCCGAGGAAGAATTTCGGCGACCCGGATGTGGCGGCGCGGCGGATCGCCTGGCGGTGCCGCTCGCGCTTCGCGACCGGCAGGCAGTAAGCGTGCGGCCTCAGCCCTCCGGCGAACATCGCGTTGCGGTTGATGACGAGGTGATGCGGGGTGATCGTCGCCGCCAGGTTCGGCCCGGCCTCGGCGACGAAAGCCGCGCCTTCGGCGCTCGTGACATGCTCGAGCACGATCTTCAGCGCCGGAAAGTCGCTCACGAGGCGCGCCAGAACCCGGTCGAGGAACACCCGCTCGCGGTCGAACACGTCGACGTCTGGATCGGTGACCTCGCCGTGGACGAGGAGCGGCATGCCCGCCCGCTGCATCGCCTCCAGCGTGGGATGGAGGTTCCGGATGTCAGTGACACCGAATTGCGAGTTGGTCGTCGCGTTAGCCGGGTAAAGCTTGCAAGCGGCGAACACCTTCGCCTCGAAGCCGCGCACGATCTCCTCCGCATCGGCCTCGTCGGTGAGATAGCAGGTCATCAGCGGCGTGAACCCTGCGTCGGAGGGCAGGGCCGCGACAATGCCGCCGCGATACGCCTCCGCCGCGGCGACCGTCGTGACCGGGGGGACGAGGTTGGGCATCACGATCGCTCTGGCGAACTGGCGGGCGGTGTACGGCGCCACCGCCTTCAGCATGTCGCCGTCGCGCAGGTGGACGTGCCAGTCGTCCGGGCGGCGGATCACGAGGCGGGTTGGTTCGGCCACGCGCTGCCACTAACAAGGTCGAATGACCGGAACCACCTTGATCGACCGGGCGCTGCTTCGCTTGTCGGGGGAAGACGTGCGCGGCTTCCTGCAGGGATTGGTGACGAACGACCTCGACCGGCTCGCGCCGGATCGGCCGTTGTGGGCGGGCTTGCTGACGGCGCAAGGCAAGGCGCTTTTCGATTTCATCGTCTGGGCCGAGGGCGAGGACGTGCTGGTGGATTGCGAGGCGTCGCAGGCGGAGGCGCTGGCGCGGCGGCTGAGCCTTTACCGGCTGCGGCGGCGAATCGACATCGGCCGGGAAGAGCGACTCGCGGTCCACTGGTCCGCGAAGGGCGGTGGCCCCGCCGACCCGCGCCTGCCGGAACTGGGCGCGCGATGGCTCGCGCCCGCCGACGACGGAGCGGCGGCCGAGGTGTGGCTCAGGCACCGGCTGTCGCTGGGAGTCACTGAAGGGGTCGCCGAGCTTGGCTCGGACAAGACCCTCTGGCTGGAATGCAATGCCGCCGAGCTGAACGGCGTCAGCTTCACCAAGGGCTGCTACGTCGGCCAGGAGAATACCGCGCGGATGAACTACCGCAACAAGGTCAACCGACGCCTGGTCGTCGTGCCGGCCGGCGAGCGGGGGGAGCGGACTCGAATCCACTATCCCGATGTCGGCCTCAGCGTGGAGCATCGGCGGGTCGACGACCTGAGCGGCGCGATCATTCCTAACTGGCTGGCGGCGGCACTCGCTGACGCGGCGTTTCCGGAAACGTGATTTGACAGGCAGGCCTTGCCGTGGCTGTCTGAGCGGCGAGGATGCTTATCGGGAGGGTAGAATGACCGCCGTGAAGTTCGTCGCAGTGCGCGTGGTGCTGATCGGCGGTGCTGCGTGGGCGGTCGGCGCCTCGGCCCCCGCTCCGTCCTTCGCACAGCAGCAGAGCCAGGCGGCGGTGCGCGAGGCGAACGAGCCGCAAGGCGGCCTCACACCCTTCGTGTCCGACCGGGAGCTCAGGGCCTATCTGCGGAGACTGCGCCAGCACGAGCGGCCGCCCCCACCCCCTCCACCGCCGCCACCGCCGCCACCGCCGCCGCCCCCACCCCCGCCTCCGTCTTCAGCAGCCGACGGCTCGGTGGCGGTGACGGGCTCAAGGATCGAGCAGCCGAGCCTGACCGCGACCTCGCCGGTGACTGTGGTGAACAGCCAGGAAGTGAGGCTGACCGGAACCACCCCCAGCATCACCAATACCCAGGAGGCGAATGTCGACGAGGGCGGCATCGTCAAGGTCCACGGTAACCACCTCGTCATCCTCCGGCGAGGCCGCCTTTTCACCGTCTCTCTCGCCGCGGACGGGCTGCGCCCGATCGACTCGATCAACGCCTTCCCCCCGGGCGTAAGCGGCGAGGGGGATTGGTATGACGAGATGCTGGTGGCTGGCGACCGGGTGATCGTGATCGGCTACAGCTATGCCCGCGGCGGAACCGAGATCAATCGTTTCCGGATCGGCGCCGACGGCCGGTTGAGCTGGGAGGACAGCTACCACCTTCGATCGAACGATTATTATTCCTCGCGCAATTACGCCTCGAGGCTGATCGGCAACCGGCTGATAATCTACACGCCCCTCTACCTCGAATGGAACGACGATCCGCTCGAGGCGCTGCCCGGCATTCGGCGCTGGCGCCCGGGCAACGAACACGCGGCTTTCCAGCGGATCGCCGGGGCACGGCAGATCTACAAGCCGCCGACGCGCGTTCGCTCGCGGGCCAGCGACATCGACATCGACACGCTCCACACGGTGATGGACTGCGACGTCGCGGCAGCCACTCTGGACTGCTCCGCGACCGGCGTACTCGGTCCCGAGTCTCGCACTTTTTACGTGTCACGCAACGCGGTCTACCTTTGGACGGCTGACTCGTACGACGACGGCGACGACAACGAAGAAGACGACGAGCACGTCATCGCCTTCATGTACAGGCTGCCGCTGGGCCTGGGTCGCCCGGCAGCGGCGGCGGTGCGCGGCGCCCCGATCGATCAGTTCTCGTTCCGGGAAGACTATGCCGACGGCCTGATCAACGTCGTAGTGCGAGCCGAGGGCGGCGGTGACGCGATGTGGCGGCCGGAGGTCACTGAAGGCGACATCGCCTTGCTTCGCCTGCCGATCCGCGAGTTCGGCAACGGCTCGCGCGAGGCCAGGCGGACGTATTACCGGCCGCTGCCGAAGGTCGGAGGCAGCGGCTGGAACTTCCACAATCGGTTCGTGGGCGAACATCTGCTCTACGGCGCCGGGGCTTATGGCGACGCGCCGGACAGTGCGACTCTCGTGGTGGCGCCGCTCGACGGCGGACCTGCGTCGCAGCTCGAGCTCGCCCACGCCGTGGACCGCATCGAGGTGCTGGGCCGTGACGGCCTCGTCGTCGGCGCCACCGAAAACGCCCTCGGCTTCACCGCGGTCGAATTGGACCGCCGGGCGCCCCGGGTGGGCGACCTTTTCCGGCTCCCCAAGGCCGCCGAAGGCGAGACGCGCAGCCACGCTTTCTTCTTCAATCCGGAAACGGCAGACGGTTCTTCGGGCATCCTTGGCCTGCCGATCGCACGAGCCGCCGACCCCGCTTACCATCGCTTCTTCGGCAGCGCCGCCGCGATGCTGTTCCTGAGCCGCACGAACCGCCGCTTCGCGCCGGCCGGGGAGCTCGCAGCCGAAGTGCGGGGGGTCGTCGACGACGCCTGCCAGGCCTCGTGCGTCGACTGGTACGGCAATGCGCGGCCGATCTTCCTCGGCGACCGCGTGTTCGCGCTGCTCGGCTACGAGCTGGTCGAGGGCCGGAGGGACGGCCGGATGATCCGCGAGCGGCGGCGAGTCAATTTCGCTCCGCCGGTCGCTGCGCCGGAGCGCCGTTGAGGCTCGCCGGCTGGCTTTGCCCGAGTTGCCAGCGGAACGTCGGCTCCGCTCGCTGCGTTCAGAACGTTCCTGCGGAGCCGAGGAGAAGAGTGATGTGGCGCCGACCGTTCCTGAACCGGTGGGGCTACCGCTCCGCCATGCCCTATCGCCGGCCCATGGTCTTCTACTCCTACGGGGCGACCGTTCTGCTCGTCTCGGCGGGCGCGCTGCTCGTCCTCTACCTGCTGGGCTATCTCAGCCTGTAACGCCGATTTCGGCGAACGCCCGCACCGGGAAGGTCCCCATGCCGGCGACCTTCGGCGGCACCGCGCTGAAGGTGAAGCCGCTGGGCGGGAGCGCGCCGAGGTTTGTCATGTGCTCGCAGATGAGCACTCCCGCGCCGAGCAGGACCGTGTGGACCGGCCGGGCGCGGGTGCGGGTGTCGTCGATATTGTAGCTGTCGATGCCGACCAGCGCGGCTCCCCGCTCGGCCAGCAGCCGGGCCGCCGCTTCGGTCAGGAACGGGTGATCCTCGAAATACGCCTCGGTGCGCCAATGCCGGTCCCACCCGGTATGGACCAGCACCGCCTTGCCGCCGACGTCGAGAGGCTCGAAAGCGGGAGCGTCGACCGCCATCGCTTCCGAGCGCACGACCAGTCCCGGAAGGGCGGCGAGCCGCTCCAGCGGGAGCGCCGCCAGATCGTCGCCTTCGGCATAACGGTGGAACGGCGAGTCGAGGTAGGTGCCGGTGTTCGCGACCATGTCGATGCGGCCGATCTGGAAGGTCGAGCCGTCATCGTAAATCGCGGCGGAAGCCTCGCGGCTCCAATAGTCGCAGATGTGCGGCGCCGGCAGACCCTTGTAGGTGGTCATGCCGTGCTCGATCACGTGGCTGAGGTCGACGAGTCTCTTCTTTTCCATATGCGCCAAAGTGCCGCCGCGGCGATCCCCATCCAGACGATGTTGAGCGAAGCCGAGGGGAGGGCGCCGTGATACGCGCCGTTGATCGTGAACCCGGCTGCTCCGACAAGGTTCATCCACTGATAGGCCGGCGAGCGGCCGGTCACTCGGTCGGTGCTGATCAGCAGGTAGGCGAGCAGGATCAGCCCGGCACCGGTCCAGCCGACCACTTCGACGAGGACGGCCTCGACGCTCAGGCGGCCAGGTTCCTCAGCACGTAGTGGAGGATGCCGCCGTGGCGGAAATATTCGAGCTCGTTGGC
>DASZEO010000516.1:0-3432 GCA_035940755.1 Allosphingosinicella sp.
AGGCGCTCCTCGGGCGTGGCGAAGTCCCGGCCCTCGCTTTCGGTCAGGGAATAGACGCCCCAGGGCGCGCTCCACCAGCATTTGATCCTCGGCTCCCCGCCGTCGGTGTCGATCAGCACCAGCTCGGTGGAGCCGCCGCCAATGTCGAAGATGAGCGCCGGTCCGTCGCCGGGTTCGAGCAGCCGGTGGCAGCCGAGCATCGCGAGCCGCGCCTCCTCCTCCGGCGAGATGATCTCGAGGCAGATGCCGGTCTCCCGCTTGACGCGCTCGACGAACTGGCGGCCGTTGACGGCGCGGCGGCAGGCTTCGGTGGCGACCGAGCGGGCGAGGCTGACGCGGCGGCGCCGGAGCTTCTCGGCGCACACCGAGAGTGCCGCCACCGCGCGGTCCTGGGCTGCTTCGCTAATCTTGCCGCTCGTGGCCATGCCCTCGCCGAGCCGGACCACCCGCGAAAAGGCGTCGACGACGGTGAAGCCGGTCTCGTTCGGCCGCGCGACCAGCAAGCGGCAATTGTTGGTGCCGAGATCGATGGCGCCGTAGGTATGGCGCGGCGCCGGGCGGCGATAGGGGAGGTCGGCAAGCAGCGCTTCGGGCGCTTCCTGGGCCGGCGCTGGCGGAGCCGTGGCAGCTTGCTGCGGCATGACCGGGACTTCTCTTTTGTTTTCGTTTCGGAACGGCCGAAGCCGCCCTTTGACTTGCCGCCCTTCTACACAAGCGCCGGTTTGGCGGCAAGCGCGAGGGGCGCGGCGGCCTTGACCGCCCCCTCGCGCCTACCTATTTCGCGGCCCGCGCTGCCCCGTCGTCTAATGGTAAGACTACGGACTCTGAATCCGTCAATCGTGGTTCGAATCCACGCGGGGCATCCAGCTTTTCCGCCATTGCTCCCTTAGCCGATCCGTCGCTTGCAGCGACCGTTGCGGGGTGGGATGAGGCTCCATGGACATGGGGGAAGTTCTCGCCGACGTCATCGCCGCGGTGGAGTCGCATCGCGGCAGCGGCAGGGTGGCGGATTATATTCCGGCGCTGGCGCGGGTCGACCCGAACCGGCTCGGCATCGCCTTTGCCGACGCTCAGGGGCGGGTGTTCGGGGCGGGCGATTGCGGCGAGCCTTTCTCGATCCAGTCCATTTCCAAGGTGTTCACGCTCGCGCTCGCGCTGGAGAAGGTGGGGCCCAAGCTTTGGGACAAGGTGGGGCGGGAGCCGTCGGGAAGCGGGTTCAACTCGATCGTCCAGCTCGAGCATGAGCAGGGACGGCCGCGCAACCCGCTGATCAATCCCGGCGCCATGGTGGTCACGGACCATCTGATCGGCGACGGGAGCGCCGACGCGGCGATCGATGCGCTTTGCGGCTTTCTTCGGGCGCAGGCGCGAGGCCCGGGCGTCACCGTCGACGAGGAGGTGGCGGCTTCGGAGGCGGAGACCGGATCGCGCAACCGCAGCCTCGCCTGGTTCATGAAGAGCTTCGGCACGCTCTCGAACGACGTGGAGACGGTGGTTTCCGCTTACTTCCGCCAGTGCGCGGTGGCGATGAGCTGCCGGCAGCTGGCCCGCGCCGGACTGTTTCTCGCCTTCGACGGCCGCGATCCCGAGACGGGGCGCGAGGTGATCGCCTGGCACCGGGCGCGGCGGATCAACAGCGTCATGATGCTGTGCGGCCATTACGACAATTCGGGCGAGTTCGCCTTCCGCGTGGGGCTGCCCGGCAAGAGCGGGGTTGGCGGCGGCATCCTTGCCATCGCGCCCGGCCACGGCGCGATCGCCGCCTGGTCACCCGGCCTCAATCCGTCCGGCACCAGCGCCGCCGGCGCGCTGGCGCTGGAGAAGCTGGTCGAGATCACCGGCTGGTCGGTCTTCTTCTAGCTCAAGGCTCGCGGAAGAGCGCGCCGCCCTTCATCACCAGGCGCACGGCGCGCACGGCTGAAATGTCTGCCGTGGGGTCGCCCTCCACAGCGACGAGGTCGGCGAGCAGGCCTTCGCCGATCGCGCCGCGGTCGGCGAGGTGGAAGATGCGGGCGTTGCCGGAGGTGGCGGCGATCAGCACGTCGGCCGCGCGCATGCCGTAGCGCGCCATCAGCTCCATCTCGCGGGCATTGTCACCATGAGCGTAGACGCCGACGTCGCCGCCCATGCAGATGGTCACGCCCGCGGCCAAGGCGGCGGCGAAGCTGGCTCGGCCGTTGCGCACCGCGTCCGGCTCCGGCGCCTGCCCGTTCCAGCCCCGGTAGCGCGACACCGCGTCGGTGGCGGCGAGGGTGGGGCAGAGCGCGGTCCCGTGCTCGCGCATCAGCCGGAAGACTTCGGGCGTGCCCTCATAGCCATGCTCGATCGTGTCGACCCCGGCGAGGATGGCGTTGCGCATGCCCGCCGCCGTGGCGGCGTGGGCGGCCACCGTGCGGCCGGCGGCGTGGGCGGCCTCGGTCGCAGCGCGCATCTCCTCCATGGTGAAGGTGGGGCGGCTCGGCTCGCCCGGCCGCCAGCGATAGTCCGCGTAGAATTTGACGACGTCGGCGCCGCCGCCGATCTGCCGCCGGGTCGCGGCGACCAGGCTGGGGCCGTCCGCCTCCTCGGCGCCGAGGATAGGGGCCACGGGATCGAAGGTGCGCGGGCCGTAGGTTCCGGTCGCCACCAGCGCGCGAGTCGCCACCAGCATGCGCGGGCCGGGAACGATGCCCTGGACGATCGCGTCGCGAAGGCCGACATCGGCATAGCCGGCGCCTTCGGTGCCTAGGTCGCGAACGGTGGTGAAGCCGGCCATCAAAGTGGCGCGCGCGTGGGCGACGGCGCGGGCGGTGCGGAGCGCCAGCGGCTCGCGGAGCACCTGATCGTCCCAGCTCGTCTCGTTATAGGGGTGGAGGAAAAGGTGCGAATGGCCCTCGATGAGCCCCGGGATCAAAGTCATGCCGGGGAGTTCGATCACCCGCGCGCCCGGCGGCACCGCCAGGTCGGGGCCCGCCGCCTCGATCCGATCGCCGCGCACCAGAACGCTCCAGCCGGCGTGCGGGCGCGGATCGACGCCGTCGAACACGCGCGCCGGGCGAAGCAGGATTAGATTGTCCTGAGCGGTCGCCGGCGCGGCCAGGATCAGCAGGAGCAAGGTCAGGAGAAAGCGCATCGCTGGCCCTTCCGAAGGCGGCATCGGACCGGCTATAGCGCGCCCCGACCGCCGGAGGGAGGCCCGCCCGAGTGACCGATGCCGCGACCGCCCTGCTGCTCGCGCGCGCCCAATTCGCCTTTACCGTCAGCTTCCATTTCATCTTTCCGGCCTTCTCGATCGGCCTCGCCTCTTACCTGATGGTGCTGGAGGGGCTTTGGCTTCGGACCGGGCGGGAGGCCTATCTCAACCTGTTCCGCTACTGGCTGAAGATCTTCGCCATCGCCTTCGCGATGGGCGTCGTCTCCGGCATCGTGATGTCCTACCAGTTCGGCACCAAC
>DASZEO010000517.1:0-2184 GCA_035940755.1 Allosphingosinicella sp.
GCCAACATCATCGTCTGGCAGCGCCTGTTCGAGCGCCACCGCCGCGTCGTCATGGCCGCCGCGATGATCGCGGTCGAAGGCAAGGTGCAAAAGGAAGGCGAGGTGATCCACATCGTCGCCGACCGGCTCGAGGACGAAAGCATCCTGCTCCGCTCGGTCGGCGAGAAGGCCTTCCCGCATCGGACCGCCCCCGGCGACGGTGCCAAAGGCGCGCGCCCGGACCCGCGCGAACCCCAGCGCCGCCTTCCCCCGCCGGCGGAGGGCATCCGCGTCAGATCCCGGGATTTTCATTAGCCATGAAGGCTTTGCCGCTTGTGCGCCGCTGCCTCGCCGCTAAGAAACGCGCCAGTGGAGTAGCTGATGCGTCATTTCTTCTTGCTGTTTTTCCTGCTCGCCGCCGGCCCTGCCGCAGCCCAGGAACTGGGGCAGAGAACCCAGCCCCCGGAGGCGATGGTCCCGGGGCTCGGCCTCGCGCCCGAGGAGGACGACCTGCGCGATGCGATCGCCGCCGCCGACGCCCATCCGCTGGGATCGGTCCAAAATCCGGTGCGGGTCGGCGGCCCGGCCGGCGAGCGCGCCTATCTCGCGCGCCTGCGCTGCGCCGACGGCTCGGCGCCGCGGATCGGCGGGCGCAGCGATGCCGGCATCGGCGCCTTCGGCAGCGTGGTGGGCGCCTATGCCCTGACTTGCGGCGCGGCGACCAGCAGCATCGCCTTCGACATCTACCACGAGGAGCATGTCGAGACGCGCGCTCCGCAGGGCTTCACGATCCTTCCCGACTAGGCGTCGCTTGCCCGCGGCCTGACTGCCGCTATGAGGCGCCCGATGCGGGCGGTGATGCGGTGGTTGGGGACGATCCTTCTCTTCCTCGCCGTCGCCCTTTGCCTCGCGCCGACGCTGATCCCGCCTTTCCTCGACCGCACCTATTATCGCGGGCCGCCGAGCGGCCATTTCGACGGCGAACGCTTCTTCAACCCCAATGCGCCGCGGCCCGAAACCCGCGGCCGCCGCAGCTTCGTCAACCGCTGGGCCGGCTCGGTGGAGCGGGCGCGCTGGCCCGACCATGTGCCCGTCACGCCCACCGTCCCGCCGCGCCGCGTCGAAGGGGAGGCGATGCGGGTCACCTGGATCGGCCACTCGACAGTCCTGGTCCAGACCCAGGGCCTCAACATCCTCACCGATCCGATCTGGTCGAAGCGTGCCTCGCCTTTCTCCTTCATCGGCCCGAGCCGGGTGCGCGAGCCGGGCGTGCGGTTCCAAGACCTGCCGAAGATCGACCTCGTCCTCGTCAGCCACAACCATTACGATCATCTCGACCTGCCGACCCTTCGCCGCCTCTGGGAGCGCGACCGGCCGCTGATCGTCACCGGCCTCGGCAATGACATCATCATCGCCCAGGCCGGAGCGCAGGCGGCCGCGCGCGATTGGGGCGGCCGCGTCGCCGTCCGCCCCGGCGTCGAGGTGCTGGTGGAGCGCAACCATCACTGGAGCTCGCGGTGGTTCACCGACCGCAACCGCGCCTTGTGGTCCGCCTTCACGGTGCGGCTGCCCGGCGGCAACATCTTCTTCTCCGGCGACACGGGCTGGGGCGACGGCAGCTGGGTTCGCGAGGCGGCCCGCCACGGGCCGTTCCGCCTCGCCATCATCCCGATCGGCGCCTACCTGCCGCGCGACGTCATGTGGGGCAGCCACGTCGATCCCGCCGAGGCGATGCGGATCTTCGCCGCGCTGAACCCTACCCGGGCGCTGGGCGTCCATTGGGGCACCTTCCAGCTCACCTTCGAAGCCATCGATGACCCCCGCCATCGGCTGGCGGCGCTCGGCCGCGAGCGCCGGCTGGCGCCGGACCGGTTCATCGCCACCGAGGCGGGTCAGCCGTTCAGCGTTCCGCCGCTGGCTCGGCCGGCACGATGAGGTTGAGCGCGCCCGGACGGATCCGGTAGCGAAGCGGGGTCGCCAGCGTCACCGTCTCCCCATCCAGCGCCACAGTGAGGGCGGGGCGGTTGGACGATATCTCCAGCTCCGCCCCATAAGCGGTGATGAAGTCGCGCTGCTGGTCGAGCCGCCCGAAGAGGCCCCGCAGCCCCGCCCAGAACAGGTGAAGCCGGCTTCGCGCCCGCACCGCGTAGAGGCACAGCTCGCCTTGGTCGAGCGCCTCACGCTGCCCCAGCGCGAACAGGTTCA
>DASZEO010000518.1:0-4371 GCA_035940755.1 Allosphingosinicella sp.
AAGGCTCCCGGACGCCGGCGAGCGCCCGCAGTTGCAAGGGAAACGGCCTTGGCGAATCCCCTTTCCATGGCGCCGCGATCGGTCGCGGTCTGTTTGCGCAAATTACTGCAAACTCGCCGCCGAATATGCAAGAGGAAAAAAGTCGGCAGCATATCGCGCGCGCGCAGTGCTGTTGCGCTGCAACAGTATTTCCAGCGCTCCAGCCGCGGATGAAGCGACAGCCGCCCGCTTGACGGCAGGCCCGGGGCGTTGCAAAAATTGCAAAACGAGGGGCTGGTAAGCTCGGGAGGGGGACCATCGTGACATCCGGCAGGCGCAACGGCACTCATGCGGCAGCCGCGCTGGTGCTCGCCCTGGCCGCTGCCCTCGCCCCTGCCGCAGCCGCCCGCGCCCCGGGCGATGCTCCGGCCGCCGCCTTTCGCGAGCGGCTGCCGGAGGACGAGTTCATCTACTTCGTCCTTCCCGACCGGTTCGAGAACGGCGACCGCTCCAACGACCGCGGCGGCATAGCGGGCGGCCGCCTGAACCACGGCTTCGATCCGGCGCATAAGGGCTTCTATCACGGCGGCGACCTGCGCGGCCTGACCAGCCGCCTCGACTATCTCGAGGGCCTTGGCATCACCGCGATCTGGCTGGGGCCGATCTACCAGAACAAGGCGGTGCAGGGTCCGCCGGGCGGCGAGTCGGCGGGGTATCACGGCTACTGGATCACCGACTTCCTCAACGTCGATCGGCATTTCGGCACGCACGCGGATTTGCGCCGGTTCGTCGATGCCGCCCACGCGCGCGGCATTAAGGTCTATCTCGACATCATCACGAACCACACCGCCGACGTGCTTCGCTACCGGGAATGCCGAGCCTTCGACTGCCCCTATCGCGGGCATGCCGACTTTCCCTATTCGCGCCGCGGCGGCACCGAAGGGCAGCCGATCAACGGCGGCTTCGCAGGGATCGCGGCGGAGCAGCAGAATGCAGAGAATTTCGCGCGCCTGACGCGGCCGGACTTCGCCTACACCCCTTATGCGCCGCCCGGCGAGGAGCGCATCAAGAACCCGGCCTGGCTCAACGATCCGATCTATTACCACAACCGCGGCAACACCACGTTCCAGGGGGAAAGCAGCCGCTTCGGCGACTTCGCCGGCCTCGACGACCTGTTCACCGAGCATCCGCGCGTCGTTCAGGGCATGATCGACATTTTCGGCCAGTGGATCGACGATTTCGGGATCGACGGCTTCCGCATCGACACGGCGCGCCACGTCAACCCCGAATTCTGGCAGGCCTTCGTGCCGGCGATGGTGGCGCGCGCCCAAGCCCGGGGCATTCCCAACTTCCACATCTTCGGAGAGGTGTTCGATCCCGATCCCGGCACCCTGGCCAGCCACACCCGCGTGGACCGGCTGCCGGCCGTACTCGATTTCGCCTTCCAGTCCGCCGTGACCGACGTCGTCGCCGGCAATTCGGGAACCGAGCGGCTCGCGCGCCTGTTCGCCGCCGATCCCCTCTACGAAGGCGGAGCGGCGACCGCCCGGCGGCTCCCCACCTTCCTCGGCAACCATGACATGGGCCGGTTCGCCCATTTCGTGCGCGAGCGAAACCCGAATGCCGGGGAAGACGAGATCCTTCGCCGAGTGATCCTCGGCCACGCCGTCATGATGTTCTCGCGCGGCGTGCCGACGATCTATTACGGCGACGAGCAGGGCTTCGTCGGCGACGGCGGCGACCAGGACGCGCGCCAGGACATGTTCGCGAGCCGCGTCGCGAGCTACAATGACGACCGCCTCGTCGGGACCGCAGCCACGACCGCGCGAGCCAACTTCGACAGGGACAATCCGGTCTACCGGGCGCTGGCCCGAATGGCGCGAATCCGCGCCGCCGATCCGGCGCTGAGGCGCGGCGAGCAGCGCGTGCTTATGTCGGGCCAGACGCCGGGGCTGTTCGCGATCGAGCGGCTCGCTCCGGACGGATCGGGAAGGACCATCATCGCCTTCAATACGAGCACGGCGCCCGTGCGCGCGAACCTGTGGATCGACCCTTCGCTCGAGCGGTTCACCACAGTCTACGGCGAATGCGGCCGCAGAGCCGCGGCGCCGGGAAGCTATCCGGTCGAGGTCCCCGCCCTGGGCTACGTGGTTTGCCGGGCCGAGAGCGATTCGCGTTGACGGCGCTCGACCGGAGGCTCGCGCCTGAAGCGCTTGCCGGCCCGAGTGAGGCCGAATGGTGGCGCGGCGCGACCATCTATCAGATCTATCCGCGCAGTTTCGCCGATTCGAATGGCGACGGGATCGGCGACCTGCCGGGAATCACGGCGCGCCTGGAATATGTCGCGTCGCTTGGAGTCGACGCGGTGTGGCTGTCGCCTTTCTTCACTTCGCCGATGAAGGATTTCGGCTACGACATCGCCGATTATCGCGACGTCGATCCGATTTTCGGCACGCTCGCGGATTTCGACCGGCTGCTCGCGCGGGCGCACGAGCTCGGCCTAAGGGTGCTTATCGACCAGGTCTATTCGCACACCTCCGACCAGCATCCGTGGTTCCATGAGAGCCGCTCCAGCCGCGACAATCCCAAGGCCGATTGGTACGTCTGGGCCGACGCGAAGCCCGACGGATCGCCGCCGACCAACTGGCAGTCGGTATTCCACGGGCCGAGCTGGACCTGGGACGCGCGCCGCGGCCAATATTACCTTCACAACTTCCTCGCCGCGCAGCCGGACCTCAACGTCCATCATCGGCAGGTGCAGGAGGCGTTGCTGGAGGTTGCGCGCTTCTGGCTCGATCGCGGAGTCGACGGCTTCAGGCTCGATGCGATCAACTTCGCGATGCATGACCCCCAGCTGCGCGACAACCCGCCGCGGCCTCCCGATGGCGGCAAGCGAACGCGGCCGTTCGACTTCCAGCACCATTATTTCAACCAGTCGCATGCCGACATTCCAGCCTTCCTGAGCCGGATCCGCCGCCTGCTCGACGATTATGGGGGACGCTTCACCGTTGCCGAGGTCGGCGGCGAGCAGGCGGACCGCGAGATGAAGCTGTTCACTGAAGGAAGCGACCGGCTGAACAGCGCCTATGGATTCAATTTCCTCTACGCCGAGCGGCTGACGCCGCAGCTCGTGCGCGAGCTGGCGGACCTTTGGCGCGGCGAGCCGGGCGAAGGGTGGCCGAGCTGGGCCTTTTCCAACCATGACGCCCCCCGCCATGTCTCCCGCTGGGCGGCCGGACAGGATCACGGGGCGTGGGCCGCCGTTTCCATGCTCCTCCTGATGGCGTTCCGCGGCAATGCCTTCCTGTACCAGGGCGAGGAGCTCGGCCTGCCCCAGGCGGACGTGCCGCTGGAGATGCTCCAGGATCCCGAAGCCATTGCCAATTGGCCTGCCACGCAAGGGCGCGACGGTGCGCGAACGCCGATGCCGTGGTCGGCCGACACGCCGAACGCCGGCTTTTCCGCCGGGCAGCCGTGGCTCCCGGTCGATGCCGCCCACGTTCCGCTGGCGGTGGACCGGCAGGAGGCGGACCCGGCTTCGATGCTCAACCTGACCCGGCGGCTGATCGGGCTTCGCAACGCCGAGGAGGCGCTTCGAACCGGCGGCATTGCCCCGGTCGAGGTCCCCCCGCCGCTGCTCGCATTCGAGCGCGTCGCCGGAGACTCGCGCCTGCTCTGCCTGTTCAACCTCGGCAGCGATCCGGTCGAGTGGCAGCTTCCGGCGGATTGCCGGATCCTCGAGGCGGTGCGGGCTGACTCGACGCAGGGGCTCGTGCCGCCCCTCGCCGGGCTCATCGCCCGCCGCTGCCCATGAGCTCAGCCGCCGCAGGATTCGCGGACGATGAGCTCCGTCGGCAGGCGCTCCGATCGCAACTCGCCTTCGCCGCCCCCGTCGAGCAGCTTGGAAACGAGGCGCCGGCCGGCCTGTGCGGTATCCTGGACGATGGTGGTGAGGGCGGGGCGGCTGTATCGCGCGAACGGTACGTCGTCATACCCGATGACCGAAACCTCCCCGGGCACTTTGATTCCGGCTCTGAGAAGCGAGCGGATCGCGCCGAGGGCGATGAGGTCGCTCGCGGCCACGATCCCGTCGAAGGCGAGCCGCCGGGCGACCATGGCGTCGACCGAGGCCTCGGCCGATTCGACCGTGAAGTGGGCCGGGACCATCAGCGTCTCGTCGAACGGCAGCCGGGCCTCGGCCAGCGCCTCGCGGTAGCCGCGCACCCGCTGCCCCACTTCAGGGGCCTCGGTGTCGCCGAGATAGACGATCCGTTTCCGGCCGAGCCGCGCGAGGTGCAAAGTCGCCCGGCGCCCGCCGCCGAGATTGTCGGACCCCACCGAACAATAAGCCTGGTCCGGCAGCTGGGCCCCCCAGACCACGAACCGCCCCTC
>DASZEO010000519.1:0-6774 GCA_035940755.1 Allosphingosinicella sp.
GCCGAGGAGGTGAATGTCGGCGGATATTGGCTGACGCGCCTGAAGTCGAAGGCGCCGACGCCGGCGATGGCGGCATTCCAGCGGTGGATTCTCGAGGCGTCGGGCCAAGAGGGTGCTTCCTAGCCGCCGCGCTCGCTACTAACGTCGCCGCTCCCTTCGCAGGAGCCGGCGCATGGCGGCCAGTGATGACATTCTTCAAACCGTCCGCAACCGCAGCCCGGCGCACGCCAAGGTGGGCGTGTTCGACATCGACGGCATCTTCCGCGGCAAGTATCTCGCGCCCGACAAGCTTGAAGCCGCGCTGGCGAAGGGCTTCGGCTTTTGCGACGTGGTGCTGGGCTGGGATTCGAGCGACCAGCTGCTCGACAATCTGACGTTCACCGGCTGGCACACCGCTTATCCCGACGCCGCGGTCCGGCTGCTCCCCGACACGCTTCGGACGATCCCGTTCGAGGACGACCTGCCGCTGATCCTGGGCGAGTTCGCCGGCCCCGCCGAAGCGGTGTGCCCGCGCGGCGTGCTCCGGCGCGTGCTCGACCGCGCCGCCGGCATGGGCTTCGCGCTCAAGGCCGCGGCCGAGTTCGAGTTCTTCGTCTTCGAGGAGACGCCGCATTCGGTGCGCGAGAAGGGCTATCGCAACCTGAAGCCGATCACGCCCGGCAATTTCGGCTACTCGATGCTTCGTTCCGGCGTGCACGCCGATTTCTATCGCGACCTGTGGTCGATGTGCGAGGTGATGCGGATCGAGCTGGAGGGGCTTCACACCGAGACCGGCCCGGGCGTGATTGAAGCGGCGATCAAGGTCGACGACGCGCTCGAAGCGGCGGACAAGGCCGCTTTGTTCAAGACGTTCGTCAAGATATTGTGCCAGCGGCGCGGCTGGATGGCGACCTTCATGGCGAAGTGGTCGCCGGACTGGCCCGGCCAATCGGGGCACCTGCACATGTCGCTGCTCGATGCCGAGAGCGGCGATTCCCTGTTCTACGAGGAAGGCGCGGAGCATTCGATGTCGGAGCGGATGCGCTGGTTCGTCGCAGGCCAGCAAAGGCTGATGCCGGAGCTGCTGGCGATGGTGGCGCCGACCGTCAACAGCTTCAGCCGGCTGGTGCCGGGCTTCTGGGCGCCGACCTCGGCGACCTGGGGCTATGAGAACCGCACCTGCGCGCTGAGGGTGATCGGCGGCTCCGCCAAATCGCAGCGGGTCGAGTACCGGATCGCAGCCGCGGACATCAATCCCTACGTCGCGCTCGCCGCGGCGATCGGCTCGGGCCTGTGGGGGATCGAGAACCGGATCGAGCCCGACGCGCCGATCGCCGGCAACGCCTACGCGCTCGAGGCGGGGCCGGAGCACGCCCTGCCCCCCACCTTGTGGGACGCGGCTCAGCGGCTGCGGGCATCGGAGGCGGCGCGCGGGCTGTTCGGGCCGGAGTTCGTCGACCATTATGCCGCCACCCGCGAATGGGAGGAGCGCGAGGCGCGCAAGGCGGTGACCGACTGGCAGCTCGCCCGCTATTTCGAGATCATCTGAACCGGTGAGCGACCTCGTCTGCATCTCGCCGGTCAACGGGCTCGAATATGCGCGGCGCGCCGCCGCATCGGACGCTGAGATCGAGGCTGCGCTCGAGCGGGCGCGGTCGGCACAGCGGGATTGGGCCAAGGCGCCGCTCGAGGATCGGTGCGGCCTGGCGCTGCGCTTCCTGGTCGCAATGGAGGCGCTGAACGGCGGGATCGTGCCGGAGCTCGCCTGGCAGATGGGGCGGCCCGTCCGCTATGGCGGCGAGCTGAGGTCGCTGTCCGAGCGGGTGCGGGCGATGGTGGACATCGCCGCCGGCGCGCTTGCCGATGATGCGGTGGCGGAGGGACGACGGGTGGCGCGGGTGCCGGCGGGGCTGGTGCTGGTGATCGCGCCCTGGAACTACCCGTTCCTCACCGCGGCGAACACGATCGTGCCGTCACTGATCGCCGGCAACGCGGTGCTTCTGAAGCACTCGACGCAGACGTTGCTGGCGGGCGAGCGGTTCGCCGAGGCGCTGGCGCAGGCGGGGCTGCCGGAGGGGCTGTTCGCCAACCTGTTCATGAGCCACGAGCAGACGGCACGGCTGCTGGCATCGGGCGGCGTCGACCATGCCACCTTCACCGGCTCGGTCGAGGGCGGGCGGGCCATCGAGCGGGCGGCGGCGGGCTCGTTCACGACCCTGACGCTGGAGCTTGGCGGCAAGGATCCGGCCTATGTCCGCGCGGATGCCGATCTCGCCGCGGCGGCGGAAGGCGTGGCCGAGGGCGCTTTCTTCAACAGCGGCCAATCCTGCTGCGCGGTCGAGCGGGTCTATGTGCATGAGGCGGTGTGGGCGCCGTTCCTAGACGGGTTCGTCGAGGCCGCGCAGGCTTACCGCCTCGGCGACCCGCTCGATCCGGAGACGAGCCTCGGGCCGATGGCCAGCGCCAAGGGTGCGGAAGGGGTTCGAAGGCAGGTGGAAGAAGCGCTCGCGGGCGGGGCGACCGCCCATGTCGAGCGCCAGCTTTTCCCGGCCGACCGCGCGCGCAGCGCGTATCTGATGCCCCAGGTGCTGACGGGAGTCGATCATTCCATGCGTGTGATGCGCGAGGAGACGTTCGGGCCCGTAGTCGGCCTGATGCCGGTGAGCGGCGACGAGGAGGCGCTGCGGCTGATGAACGACAGCCGCTACGGCCTGTCGGCCTCGATCTGGACGCGCGACCTCGAAACGGCGGCGCGGCTGGCGGCCCGCGTCGAGGCGGGGACGGTGCTCGCCAATCGCTGCGACTATCTCGACCCGTACCTCGCCTGGACGGGCGTGGGCGACAGCGGCCGCGGCGCCTCGCTCGGCCGCTACGGCTTCGAGGCGGTGACGCGGCCGCGGTCCTACCATCTGAGGAGCCCCTGAATGGCGCTGGCGAAGGCGAACTGGAATTACCCCACGGCGATCCGCTTCGGCGCCGGGCGGATTGCCGAGCTGCCGGAAGTGTGCCGGTCGCTCGGCATGGCGAGGCCGCTGCTGGTCACGGATCCTAAGCTGGCCGAGATGCCGATGGTGAGGGCTGTGGAGGCAGCGGGCCTGTTCTCGGCCATCCACGCCAATCCCGTGGGCGCCGACGTCGAGGCGGGGCTCGCCGCCTATCGGAGCGGCGGCCATGACGGGGTTATCGCCTTGGGCGGCGGAAGCGCGCTGGACGTCGGCAAGGTCGTCGCTTTCATGGCGGGGCAGACCCGGCCGCTTTGGGATTTCGAGGACAAGGCGGACTGGTGGACCCGCGCCGATCCGGCGGGAATCGCGCCGGTCGTGGCCGTTCCCACGACCGCCGGCACCGGCTCCGAAGTGGGCCGCGCCGGCGTCATCCTCGACGAGGCGGCCTCGGTGAAGCGGATCATCTTTCACCCCGCGATGATGCCACAAGCAGTGATCCTCGATCCGGAGCTGACCGTAGGGCTGCCGAAGCACGTCACCGCCGCCACGGGCATGGACGCCCTGTCGCACTGCCTCGAGGCGTGGTGCGCGCCGGGCTACCATCCGATGGCGGACGGCATAGCCGCCGAGGGGACGCGGCTGATCCGGCGCTGGCTGCCGAGGGCCTATGCCGACGGCAGCGACCTCGAAGCGCGGGGGCACATGCAGGTCGCCGCTGCGATGGGCGCCACGGCTTTCCAGAAGGGGCTCGGCGCGATGCATGCGCTGTCGCATCCGATCGGCGCGCTGTGCGGCACCCATCACGGCCTCACCAACGCCGTGCTGATGCCTTACGTGCTGGCGTTCAACGCGGAGGCTCTGCACGAGCGGCTGACCCGGCTCGCGGCCTATCTGGAGCTGCCGGATCCTTCGCCCCGGGCGGTGATCGATTGGACCGTCGGGCTTCGGCGCGAGCTCGGCATCCCGGCGAGGCTTGCGGAACTTGGCGTGCAGGCCGATCAGCTCGACCGGCTCGCCGCGATGGCGGAGGAGGATCCGTCGGCCGGCGGCAACCCGCTGCCCTTCGCCCGCGCCGAGGCGCGCCAGGTGCTGGAGGCGGCGGTGGAGGGACGGATCGCCTAGGCCGCCGCCCCCTCGATCACTTCCACCGTCAGCTGGTCGTTGGTGTAGACGCATATATCGGCGGCGATCTTCATGGCCTTGCGCGCGATCGCCTCGGCATCCGCCTCGTAATCGTAGAGAGCCGTGGCGGCGGCGAGGGCGAAATTGCCGCCGGAGCCGATCGCCGCCACGCCCGAGGCCGGCTCCAGGACGTCCCCGTTGCCGGTGAGGATCAAGGTGATGTCCTTGTCGGCGACGATCATCATCGCCTCCAGGTTGCGGAGATATTTGTCGGTGCGCCAGTCCTTGGCGAGCTCGACGGCGGAGCGCATCAGCGCCCCGTGATATTGCTCCAGCTTGCGCTCCAGCCGCTCGAACAGGGTGAAGGCGTCGGCGGTGGCCCCGGCGAAGCCGCCGATCACCGAGCCCTGTCCCGAGCCTGCCGAAGGGCCGCCCAGGCGCCGCACCTTGCGCGCGTTGGGCTTGATCACCGTGGACTGGAGCGAAACCTGGCCGTCGCCGGCGATCACCGCCTTGCCGTTCTTGCGCACGCCCAGGATCGTCGTGCCGTGCCAGCTTTCCATGAATGCTCCCGCTACTGCCTGCACGGCGTCATCTGGGGTCCGGCCCCGGCGGCTGCAATGGCGGCCTCAGCCCCGCCTCCGCGGCGCGCCGGCCGGCGGGGGAGGAGCCGAACTCGTAGCCGATCACGGTCGAGCCCCAGCCGAGCACCAGCCCGAGCGCGAGCAGCAGCGGTTCGCGATTCCCCTCCGGAATCGGCACGAAATAGAGGCCGGCCATGCCGAGCAGACCGCCGACGAGAGCCAGCACGGCGATGGCGGCGCGATAGGCGTTCGGCACACTCTCGAATCGGTTCAGCTCCTTCATCTGGTTATCCTTCTCCGCCGAATGTTCCCAATGTTCGCGCTGACGTCGCGCATTTGCGGTCTTCCCCATCCGGTTAGCCTATCCGGTTGGCGAGCCAGCCGTAGAGAAAGGCCTCGTTGGCGGGGCGCGTCTCGGCGAGGTGGACGTAGCGCTCGCCCTGCAGCGCCTCGAGGGCCTTGAGGAGAACCGCCTCGCCGGCGCCGCCGCGAACCTTCAGGAAGCCGGCCAGTGCGGCGACGGTTCGGTCGCCGACGCGCCGGTCGACCGGGAGGTCCGGATAATCACCGCCGCCCCGGTTCAGGGCGTTGAGCGCGCGCTGAAGGAAGCCGGCCGCCGTCGCCGGGCGCATGTTGACCCCGGTATCGAACAGCTCGGCCGCGACGAGCGGGGCGTGCTCGGCGACCCGGTCGAAGCCGGGACCGTCCCAATAGAGACGCCGGTAGATCTCCACCGCCTTCTCGCGCGGGAAGCTGCGCATGTCGCCGTGCCAGCCATGCGCCCGCGCCACCGCCTCGGTGACGCCCCAGCGGGTCGCGCCGCCGCGGTCAGCCGGATGGTTGGAATAGCCGCCCTCGCGCCCGATCACCTCGTCGATCAGCGCATCCACATTCCTGGTCATCTGATTCGCTCCTGATTAAAAAGGAGCGAATCAATTAACCCACACGGCTAGCTGTAGGAAAGCATTTTGTTCGTCTTCTGTTTCCTTGGGATCATCCCGCTGCGGCGACCAGCTCCAGCCACGCGGCCTCGTCTATAACCTCAATGGCGAGCTCCTGCGCCTTTTTGAGCTTCGATCCGGCACCCGGCCCGGCGACGACGAGGTCGGTCTTCGCCGACACCGACCCGGCAACCTTGGCGCCGAGGCTTTCGGCCTGGGCCTTGGCCTCGTCGCGGGACAACTGCTCGAGAGCGCCGGTGAACACCACGGTCTTTCCCGACACCGGTGATTGCCGCGTCTCGAGGACGAAGGGCGGCGGGGAAATTTCCTTCAGCAGGCCGTCGACCACCTCCCGATTGTGCGGCTCGGCGAAAAAGTCGGCCACTGCCTGAGCGACCACCGGCCCGACGCCTTCAATGCCCTGGAGGTCGGCGAAGGCGGCCTCGTCCTGCGCGGCCCGAAGGGCGGTGTCGCGAAGCGCCTCCAGCGTGCCGAAGCACCTGGCGAGATCCCGCGCCGTCACCTGGCCGACATGGCGGATGCCAAGCCCGTAGAGCAGCCGGTCGAGCGGCGGCTTCCGCTTGGCGTCGATCGCGGCCACCAAGTTGCGCGCGGAGATTTCGGCCCAGCGCTCGCGCTTCAGCAAATCCTCGACCCGCAGCCGGAAGATGTCCGCCGGAGACTGGAGGAGCCCGCCGCGGAAGAAGGCTTCGATGTGCGTGGCGCCCAGGCCCTCGATGTCGAGCGCGCCGCGCGAGGCGAAGTGGCGGAGGCGCTCGACGCGCTGCGCCGGGCAGATCAGCCCACCGGTGCAGCGTATGTCGACCTCGTCATTCTCCCTCACCGCCTCCGAGCCGCATTCCGGGCAACGCTGCGGGAACTGGTATGGCTCGAGTTGCGCATGCGCCTCGGGCGCCGTGACCACGCCGACGATCTGCGGAATGACGTCCCCGGCGCGCTGGAGCCGCACGCGGTCGCCGATCCGCACGTCCAACCGGGCGATCTCGTCCGCATTGTGGAGCGTGGCGTTGGTGACCACGACGCCGCCGACGGTGACCGGCTCCAGCCGCGCGACAGGGGTGAGCTTGCCGGTGCGGCCGACCTGGATGTGGATGGCGTTCAGGGTCGTTTCCGCCCGCTCGGCCGGGAATTTGTGCGCCAGCGCCCACCGCGGCGCTTTGGCGACCTGGCCGAGCCGCCGCT
>DASZEO010000520.1:0-5084 GCA_035940755.1 Allosphingosinicella sp.
CTGAGCTGGTAGATGCCCGCGCCGAACGTCGCCGGCACGATCACTCGGCCGAGCTCGCGCACGTCCGGCGTGAATTTCGGCCGCCGGATCTGAAGTCGAAAGCCGTCGCGCCGGACGCGCAGCCACAGGTAGATGAGCTGCACCAGGCCGGACAGCGAAACGGCGATCGAGAGGACCAGCACGACGATGCGGTCGTCGCCGCCCGGTCCGCGCAGGTGCCACCCGAGCACGATCCCGCCGATCAGGGTGAGGTTGAAGAGCACCGGCGCGAACGCGCCCGGCCCGAACTTCGAGCGGCTGTTGAGGATGCCGGTCAGGAGGGACACGAGGCTGATGAAGAAGAGATAGGGGAAAGTCAGCCTCGACAGCAGCACCGCGAGATCGAACTTACCCGGAATTTCGCCGAAATCGTCGGCCAGCAGCCACACGATCCCCGGCATCGCGATCATCGCCACAGCGGAAAAAGCGAGCAAGACCCAGACGAAGACGCTGAGCACGTCCTCGCTGAACCGTTCCGCCTTCGCCTCGCCGTCCTCCTCGACGAGCTTGCGCGCGAACATCGGCACGAACGCGACCGAAAACGCGCCTTCCGCGAACAGCCGCCGGAAGGTGTTGGGCAGCCGGAAGGCGAGCTGGTAGGCATCGGCGGCGAGACCCGCGCCGAGCACCCGCGCCAGCAGCATGTCGCGAACGAAGCCGAACAGGCGGCTGACCAGAGTCAGGCCGCCGATGACTCCGGTCGACCGGATCAGGCTCATCGCTGCAGCCCCCCTCGCCGCAGGCTCAGGCCTGGCCGGTCACGTCCCCGGCCTGGCCGCCCAGCGCCTCGGCCTGCTGCTGCGCCGCGCGCTGCATGTAGAGGCCGCCGAAATCGATCGGATCGAGCAGCAAAGGCGGGAAGCCCGCATCCATGGTCAGATCGGCGATGATCCGCCGAGCGAACGGGAACAGAATCCGCGGCGCTTCGGCTAGGAGGAACGGCTGAAGCTGTTCGGCGGGCAGGTTCTTCAGCGCGAACAGGCCGCCGTAGAGCAGCTCGAGCTGGAAGGCGGTGCCCTCATTGGCCTTGGCGCTGATGTCGATCTTCAAGGACACCTCGTGGACGTCTTGGCCGACATTCGCCGCTCCGATGTTGAACTGCACGTCCATCTGCGGCTGGCTCTGCCACTGGTAGACCGCGGGCGAATTCGGATTCTCGAAGCTTAGGTCCTTGATGTACTGCGCGAGCACGCCGACCTGCGCCGGCGCGTCCATTCCGCCGGCCGGCAGCTGCTCGCCCGCACCATTCGCGCCCTGTTCTTCGGCCATCTCGTCAAATCCTTGAATTGCTCTGGAAAGTGCCGCGTCGCCCGCGCTTCGCGGGGCGGCCCGGCGGCGTCAGCGGGCGGGTAGCAGGGGGGCGAAGCGGGCGCAACATCCGCCACTTTCGTTCGTTGCCGGAATGCGGGATTTGAATCGCCCCCGCATCGCGCTTATGTAGCAGGGGCGCCGCCGAGGAGAAGTAACCTTGACCGTGGGTATAGTGCTGCTGGCCATGATCGCCGTTTTCGTCGGCCTGCGGCTCTATGCCGTGCTCGGCCAGCGCACCGGTCACGAGCAGCGGCCGGTCACTCGCCCCGAAGCCTCGCCGGGTGTCGAGCCAGCCGCTTCGGCGCCGGAAGCCAAGCCGAGCGCCGGCGAGCCGAGCGGTTTCGCGTTCGAGGAGGGCGCCGCCGCGGGCATCCGCGCGATCATTTCCGCCGATCCCGCTTTCGACGTGGCGCGGTTCCTGGAGGGCGCCCAGTCGGCCTACAAGATGACTCTCGAGGCCTTCTGGCGCGGCGACCGCGAGGAGCTCGCTTTCCTGGCCGGCGATGACGTGAGGACAGCTTTCGAGGCCGCGATCGCCGAGCGCGAGGGGGCCGGGCACAAGCTCGACAACCGCCTGGTCGCGATCGAGCGCGCCGCCATCGAGGAGGCCCGGCTCGAGGGGCGGACCGCCGAGATCGACGTCAAGTTCGACGCCTTCGTCGTCGCCGTCACTCGGAACGCCGAGGGCGAAGTGGTCGCCGGCTCGCTCAGCGACGCGATCCCGACTCACGACGTGTGGACCTTCCAGCGCTCGATCGACGCACGGGACCCGAACTGGAAGATCGTCGAGACCGACGAAGCGGCTTAAGGGGCCTGAACCGTTCCCCGCGCCGGCGGCAGCGGCTATGCCTTGCCGATGCGCGCTTCCGACTTCCGCCTGCTCAACAGGGCCGCCCTGCTCGGCGGGCTGCTGATGGCGCTGGCGAGCTGCGTTCGAAGCGTGCCGCCGCCGCGGCAGCCATCGGAGCTTCCGGCAGCGCCTCAGCCCGCTCCTGAGCCGGCGACCGCCGCCGAAGCCGGAGTGAGGGCTGGGCCAAGCATCGACCAGCTCGGAATATCGCCCTTCGCCGCGGCCGAGGCGCTTCGGGCGTTCCGGATCTCCTGCCCCGACGTCACCCGCCGCGACGACGTCTCGGGCCTCACGCGCCCCGGCGACTGGGCGACCGCGTGCGCCGCAGCCGCCGCCTGGCCCGAAGCGGACGCGCTGACCTTCTTCGCCACTTATTTCGAGGCTGCGGTGGTCGGCGAAGGGCGCGCCTTCGCGACCGGCTATTACGAGCCGGAGATCCGCGGCTCGCGCACCCGGCAGCCCGGCTTCGAGGTGCCGGTCTATGCCAAGCCGCCGGAACTGCTCGAGACCAACCCCGTCACCGGTGAACGCGGCCGCGGCCGGATCGATGAGAACGGCAATTTCGTCCCTTATTACGAACGGGCCGAGATCGAGGCCGGAGCGCTTGCCGGCCGCGGCCTCGAGATCGCCTGGGCGGCCGACCCGGTCGACCTGTTCTTCCTCCAGATCCAGGGGTCCGGCCGGCTCCGCATGGTAGACGGCTCGGTGATGCGGATCGGCTATGCCGGGCAGAACGGGCGCGAGTATGTCGCCGTGGGGCGGCTGATGCGCGAGCGCGGCATCCTGCAAACCCCGGTCACGATGCAGGCGATCACCGCGTGGCTGCGATCGCACCCGGAGGAGGGTAGGGCGCTGATGCGGGAGAACAAAAGCTACGTCTTCTTCCGCGAGCTTACCGGCCACGGGCCGCTCGGCGCGCTCGGGCGGCCCGTGACTGCGCGCTTCTCAGTCGCGGCCGATCCGCGCTTCGTGCCGCTGGGCGCGCCGGTGCTGCTCAGCGCGATGGACGATTCGCGCGCCGACGGCCTGTGGGTGGCTCAGGATACGGGCGGTGCGATCCGCGGTGCCAACCGCTTCGACACCTTCTGGGGCGCCGGCCCCGAGGCGGCCGCGATCGCCGGCGGCATGTCGGCCAACGGCCGGGCCTATCTGCTGCTGCCGCGCGGGACCGTCAGCCGCCTCCATGCCGATGCGCCGCCGCCTCAGCGCTGACGAGCGCGCGCTGTGGCGCAAGGTGGTCGAGACGGTGACGCCGCTGGAGGGCGCCGTCCCGCCGGCGGCGCAGCCGCGGGAGGCTCCGAGGGCCGCTGCGCCGGCACCGTCCCCGCCCGCGCCGGCTTCCGCGCCCGTCCCGGGCCAGCGCAAGCCGGGAACGACCCTCGATTCGACCTGGGACCGGCGGCTGTCCCGCGGGCTGGTCGCCCCTGACTTCGTTCTCGACCTCCACGGCCACAATCTTGCCACCGCCTACGACCTGCTCGACCGGCGCCTCGATCAGGCGATCGCCGCCGAGGCTCGCCTGCTGCTGCTGATCACCGGCAAGCCGCCGGCCGACGATCGCCGCCCGGCGGGGAGGGGCGCGATCCGCGCCGCCGTCGGCGACTGGCTGGCGGCATCGCGCCACGCCGGCGACATCGCCGCGGTCCGCAACGCCCATCCGCGCCACGGCGGCGCGGGCGCGCTCTACATCGTGCTCAGGCGCCGCCGAGCGCCGACCTGATCACCCGCGCGTAGATCCGCGACAGCGCGCGAATGTCCTCGATCGCCGCCGCCTCGTCGAGCTTGTGCATGGTGGCGTTGGGAAGGCCGAAATCCACCACCGGGCACAGCTTGATCAGGAACCGCCCGTCAGACGTGCCGCCGTGGGTCGACAGGCTGGGCGTCACCCCGGTTTCGGCCTCGATGGCGGCGCTGACGAGCGCGTAGATCGGCCCCGGCGGGGTCAGGAAGGCTTCGCCCGATATCCGCGCCTCGACCATGGCGCCCGGTGCCGCGGCCTCGGCCGTCCGCCGGACCAGCGCCACCAGGTCCTCGCCGCGCTGGAGGTTGTTGAAGCGGATGTTGAGCTGGGCCGTGGCGCTGCCGGGGATTACGTTGGTCGCGTGGCTGCTCGTCGTGGCGCTGGTGAATTCGAGGTTCGAGGGCTGGAACGATTCGTTGCCGTCGTCGAGGTGAAGCGCCTCCAGCGCCGCGATCACTCGCGCCAGCTTCGGCACCGGATTGTCGGCGCGGTGCGGGTAGGCGACATGGCCCTGCGTGCCCGGCACGGTCACCCACATGTTGGCCGAGCCGCGCCGGCCGATCTTCACGATATCGCCGAGCCGCGCTTCGGACGTCGGCTCGCCGATCAGGATCATGTCGGGGCGGACCGCTCGCGCCTCCATCCATTCGATCAGCTTCGGGGTGCCGTAGGTGGCGAATCCCTCCTCGTCGCCGGTGATGATCAGGCTGAGCGTCCCGCCGTGCTGCGCGGCTTCGGCACAGGCGGCGACGAACGCGGCGATCCCGCCTTTCATGTCCACCGCGCCGCGGCCGTAGAGGAGGCCGCCGCGAATCTCCGGAACGAACGGGTCCGAGCTCCAGCCGTCGCCGGGCGGCACGACGTCGAGATGGCCGGCGAACGCGAAATGCGGGCTTCCGCTGCCCCGAGTGGCGAACAGATTCTCGACCGGCCCGTCGGGCGGCTCACCCAGAACGAAGCGGTGCACCTCGAAGCCGAGCGGCCGAAGCGCGTCTTCGAGGGCGTCGAAGACGGCGCCGGTGGCCGGCGTGATGCTGGGGCAGGCGATCAGCCGGCTGGCGAGGTCGACGGGGTCGATGCTAACGCTCATCCGCGCGCGCCTAGCATGCGAGGGGAGAATCGCCATGCCCAAGCTCGACCTCG
>DASZEO010000521.1:0-2753 GCA_035940755.1 Allosphingosinicella sp.
CGGGCGCGGCTTCCACAGCCACCGCGCCATGGGTCACGTCGCCGGCAATTTCGACAAGGACGGCGTCATCCGCGCCCTCGCCGGGCGGGCCGCGATCGGCCACGTCCGCTACTCGACCACGGGCGAGACGGCGCTTCGCAACGTCCAGCCGCTGTTCGCGGAGCTCGCCAGCGGCGGCTTCGCCGTGGCGCATAACGGCAACATCTCCAACGCGGCGCGCGTCCGGCGGGAGCTCAACCGCCGCGGTTCGATCTTCCAGTCGACCTCCGACACCGAGGTGATCATCCACCTCGTCGCCACCTCGACCTATTCGACCCTGCTCGACCGGTTCATCGACGCCCTCAAACAGGTCGAGGGCGCCTACAGCCTGATCTGCCTGACCGCGGAAGGCCTGATCGCCTGCCGCGACCCGCTCGGCATCCGGCCGCTGGTGATGGGCCGCTTGGGCGACGCCTATATCTTCGCCTCGGAGACGGTCGCGCTCGACGTCGTCGGCGCCACCTATATCCGCACCGTCGAGCCGGGCGAGCTGATCGTCGTTTCCGAAAAAGGCGTTCAGACGCACAAGCCGTTCAGGCCGGGGCGGCCGCGGCCGTGCATCTTCGAGCATGTCTATTTCTCGCGGCCCGACAGCGTCCTCGACGGTGCTTCGGTCTATCAGGTGAGGAAGCAGATCGGCGCCGAGCTGGCGCGCGAGAATAAAATCGACGCCGACTACGTCGTGCCGGTGCCGGACAGCGGCGTGCCGGCGGCGATCGGCTACGCCCAGGAAAGCGGAATCCCGTTCGAGCTGGGGATCATCCGCTCCCACTATGTCGGGCGAACGTTCATCCAGCCCTCCGACCAGGTCCGCCACCTCGGCGTGAAGCTCAAGCACAATGCCAACAGCGCGCTCATCCAGGGCAAGAGGCTGGTGCTGATCGACGATTCGATCGTGCGCGGCACCACCAGCCTGAAGATCGTCCAGATGCTTCGCGAGGCCGGCGCCCGCGAAGTGCATATGCGCATCGCCTCCCCGCCGACGCGGCACAGCTGCTTCTACGGCGTGGACACGCCGGAGCGGAAGAAGCTGCTGGCGGCGCAGATGGACGTCCCGGCGATGAACAAATACATCAAGGCCGACAGCCTCGCCTTCCTGTCAATCGACGGGCTCTACCGCGCGCTCGGCGAGGAGATGCGCGACGACGGCGAGCCGCAATATTGCGACGCCTGCTTCTCCGGCGACTATCCGACCAGCCTCACCGACCAGGAGGATCTGGAGCAGCGCGACCAGCTGCTGCCGGCCGAACGCTACGCCTGATGCCGTTCCTGGAAGGGAAGCTGGCGCTGGTGACCGGCGCGAGCCGCGGCATCGGCGCGGCGACGGCTGAGGCGCTGGCGGGCGCCGGCGCGCACGTGATCCTGACGGCGCGAACCGCTTCCGATCTGGAGGCGGTCGAGGAACGGATTCACGCCGCCGGCGGATCGGCGACGATCGCCCCGCTCGATCTCGCCCAGCCCGACAGCATCGCCAGGCTGGCGGAGGCGGTGGGCGGGCGCTGGCCGGCGCTGGACGTGCTGGTGCTGAACGCGGCGATGCTGGGGACGCTGACGCCGGTGGCGCAGATCGACGGCAAGGAATTCAACAAGGTTCTGACCCTCAACCTGCTCGCGCAGCAGGCGCTGATCGCCGCCTTCGATCCACTGCTGCGCCGGAGCGAATCCGGACGGGTGATTGCCGTCACCTCCAGCGTCGGGCGCCATCCGCGCGCTTATTGGGGCGCTTACGGCGCGTCGAAGGCCGCGCTGGAGACTTTGGTGCTGGCTTATGGCGAGGAGGTCGGCAACGTAGCGCCGATCCGGGTCGCGATCCTCGACCCTGGCTCGACGGCCACCCAGATGCGCGCCCGCGCCTTCCCGGGAGAGGACCCGGCCAGCCTCAAGCCGCCGGCCGCCGTGGCCGAAGCCATCGTGCGGACGCTGGCACGGGATTTCGAGAATGGCGAGCGGGTCGAGGTGCGCAGCTAGGCCTTCACGAGCGTCACCTGGGTGACGTCGATGCCGCCGCCGCGAAAGCCGCCTTCGCAATACATCAGGTAATAGCGCCACAGATCGTGGAAGGGTTCGTCGAAGCCGTCCGGGAGGCGCTTCTGCGCGACGGCTTCGTCGAAGCGCGCCCGCCAGCGCCGAAGGGTCTCGGCATAATGGAGGCCGTAGCCTTTCCGGTCGCGCCACTGCAGCCCGGCCTCCTGCGCGATCCGCCGGAAACGGGCCTCGCTGATCAGCAGCCCGCCGGGGAAGATGTAGGTCTGGATGAAGTCGGCGTTGGCGGCATAATGATCGAACAGCTCGTCGCGGATAGAGATGAGCTGGAGCGCAGCCCGCCCGTTCGGCTTCAGCGCCCCGGCCAGGCTTTGCAGATAAGCGGGCCAATATTCCTGCCCGACCGCCTCCACCATCTCCACGCTGGCGACGGCGTCGAACTCGCCGTCGATGTCGCGATAATCCTTGAGCAGGATTTCGGCGGCGCCTGACAGGCCGGCCGCGGCGAGGCGCTTTTCGGCATAGTCCTTCTGCTCGGCCGACAGGGTCAGGCCGGTGACGTGGACGCCGTAGTCGCGCGCGGCGATCTCGGCCAGCGCGCCCCAGCCGCAGCCGACGTCGAGCAGCCGCTGCCCGGGTTGCAGCTCGAGCCGGTCGAGCAGCAGCCGGATCTTGCGCTCCTGCGCCGCCTCCAGCGGCTCATCGGGTGAGATCGGTTCGGCGAACACCGC
>DASZEO010000522.1:0-1896 GCA_035940755.1 Allosphingosinicella sp.
ATTCTCACCTTCGTGGCGCTGCCGCTTGCGTGAGGCCGGTGCAAGTGTGCGGCGGCGGACAGGAGTGTCCGGTTTCGGACAGCCTGCCGCCGCTTCACGCCGGAGGGAGCGGGGTTGAATGAGCGTGGTGCGCATTAAGGAAACCGACGGACGTCCGCAGAGCGGCGGCGGGATGGACAAGGTCGTCGCTCGCCGCGGCCTTCCCAAGCAGGCCAAGATCGGCATCGCCGTCGCAGGCGTGCTTCTTCTCGCCTTCCTTTTCTACTGGTTCGCGCCCGCCTCCAACAGCCAGACCATCGAGGCCTCGCGTATCACCATCTCGCAGGTCCAGCGCGGCCGCTTCGACGATTTCCTTCCGCTGCGCGCGCGCGTCGAGCCGCTCGTCACCGTGTTCCTCGACGCCGTCGAGGGCGGGCGGGTCGAGCAGGTCCTCGTCGAGGACGGCGCGATGGTCCAGGCCGGCCAGATGCTCGCGGTCCTCTCCAATTCCGACCTCCAGCTCAACGTTCTCGCCCGCCAGACCGAAGTCACCCAGCAGATCAACTCGATGCGCAGCCAGGAGCTGGCGCTGTCGCAGACGCGCCTAGCCAATGAGCGCGCGGTGATCGAGGCCCAGCTCCAGGCGGATACGGCGCGGCGGCAATATGAGACGCAGCGGCCGCTGGCTGCGCGCGGCTTCGTTCCGCAGCGCCAGTTCCTCGACAGCCGCGACGCGTGGGAGGCCGCCCGGGCGCGAGTGGCGGTGCTGCGCCGGACCCAGTCGACCGACGAGCAGCTCCAGTCGAGCCAGCTGGCGCAGCTGCGCGCGTCCACCGCGGCCCTGAACCAGAGCCTCGAGCTCGCCCGGCTGAGCCTCGACGCGCTCAACCTTCGCGCTCCCGTCGCGGGGCAGCTCACCTCCTTCTCCATCCAGGTGGGGCAGTCGTTCAACCGCGGCGAGCGCCTTGGCCAGATCGACAGCGCCGGCCGCAACAAGCTGCGCGCGCAGGTCGACGAATTCTATCTCGGCCGCGTCGCCGAGGGGCAGATCGCCTCCGCCGAGGTCGCCGGTCGGCCGTACCGGATGCGCGTGAGCAAAATCTATCCGCAGGTCCGCAACGGCGCCTTCGAGGTCGACCTCCAGTTCATCGGCCAGGAGCCGGCCGACCTGCAGCGCGGCCAGACGGTGCAGATCCGGCTGACGCTGGGCGACCCCGCCCCGGCGCTGCTCATCCCCAACGGCGCCTTCTACAACGAGACGGGCGGCAACTGGGTGTTCGTGGTCGCCCCCGACGGGCGCAGCGCGGTCAAGCGCCAGGTCCGGCTCGGCCGCCGCAACGCCGATTCCATCGAGGTGCTCGAAGGGCTGGACCCGGGCGAGCGCGTCATCACCTCACCTTATACGGGTTTCGCCGAGCGTGATCGGCTGGACCTCAGTGGGCAATGAAGGGAGCCTGATCAATGCTGAGCATGCGTGAACTGTCGCGGGTCTACCGCACCGACACCGTGGAGACGACCGCGCTCGACGGCATCTTCCTCGACGTCGCCGACGGCGAGTTCGCCGCCGTGATGGGCCCGTCCGGCTGCGGCAAGTCCACCTTGCTCAACGTCATCGGCATGCTCGACAGCCCGACCAGCGGCTCCTACGTCTTCAACGGCACCGAGGTGGCCGGCCTGTCCGAGGCGAAACTCGCGGATTTCCGCAAGCGCAACATCGGCTTCATCTTCCAGAGCTTCAATTTGGTCGATGAGCTTTCCGTGCGCGAAAATATCGAACTTGCGCTGCTCTACCACAACGTCCCCGCGGCAGAGCGGCGCACCCGGGTCGACGAGGTGATGGATAAGGTGGGTATCGCCCACCGCGCCAAGCACCGGCCGTCCCAGCTGTCAGGCGGTCAGCAGCAGCGTGTCGCCGTC
>DASZEO010000523.1:0-6285 GCA_035940755.1 Allosphingosinicella sp.
TGGTGGACGCACCAGGGCTCGAACCTGGGACCCGCTGATTAAGAGTCAGCTGCTCTACCAACTGAGCTATGCGTCCGTCGCCGGTGCGGCGCGCGCGAGGCGGCCGGTGCCCGCTCCCGCGAGAGCGGGCATTTAGGGGGCGGCCGGGGCGAATGCAACCTCAGCGGCGGCGGGGGTCGAGGCGGTTCTGGCGGTCTATCGCCATCAGGATGCCGAGGCAGATCATCACCGTCAGCATCGCCGAGCCGCCGTAGGAGACCAGGGGCAAGGGGATGCCCACGACCGGGGCCAGGCCCATCACCATCATCAGGTTGACGGCGATGTAGAAGAAGATGGTGAGCGTAAGGCCGCCCGCCGCCAGCCGCTCGAAGCGGTCGCTCGCGTCGAGCGCCACCTTCATGCCGCTGCGCACCAGCAGGAAGAACAAGGCGATCAGCACCAGTCCGCCGACCAGCCCCCATTCCTCGGCCAGGGCCGAGAAGATGAAGTCGGTATGCTGCTCGGGCAGGTATTGGAGATGGCTTTGCGAGCCGTTGAGGAAGCCCTTGCCGAACACCCCGCCCGAACCGATCGCGATCTGCGACTGCTGGATGTGATAGCCCGCGCCGAGCGGGTCCTGCTCGGGATTGAGGAAGATCAGGACGCGCCGCTGCTGGTGGGGGAGAAGCAGCGAGAAGCCGAGCGGCGCCGCGGCGGCAAGGGCGACCGCCCCGCCGATGAACAGCCGCAGCGGCAGCCCGGCGAGGAACATCATCGCAACGGTGGTCAGGATGATGAGGCAGGCAGTGCCGAAGTCCGGTTGGAGCAGGATCAGGAGGATCGGCAGCGCCAGGATCGCTCCGGTCGGCCAGATCGCCGACCAGCGGCCGATCTCGCGCGGCGGCACGCTGGCGTAGAAGCGGGCGAGGCACAGGACCAGGACGGGCTTCATCAGCTCCGAGGGCTGAATGCGGAGGAAGCCGAGCTCGAGCCAGCTGCGCGCGCCGCCGCCGATCACGCCCAGGCCGAGCGTCAGGATCAGAAGCAGGATGCCGCCCCCATAAGCCGCCCAGACGAATTCCTGGAAGGTGCGGGGCTTCACGAAGGAAAGGCCGAGCGCGAGCGCGAGGAACATGGCGAAGCGAAGCGCGTGCAGCAGGGCCCACGGCATCAGCGATCCGCCCGCGGCCGAGTAAAGGCCGAGCACGCCGCAGACCGCCAGCGCGATCACCACCCACAGCATCCGCCAGGGCAGCTCCGCCACGGGGCGCGGGAGAAGGCTCACCGACATCAGGTATTCGCCGTCGCGGACGGGCTGGCCCCGCCCTGCGAGGCCCATTCATGCGCGCGCCGCTCCATGCGCTCGAGGATCGTTCCGCCCCACTGCGCCTCCAAGGGAAGAAGCGCCTGCATGGCCTTGTCCTTGTCGAACAGGTAGGTGAGCACGTCCTTCGCGACCGGCGCGCCGGCGCGGGCGCCGCCAAGCCCGTGCTCGATCACCACGGCGCCGGCGTAACGCGGCCGGTCCGCGGGCGCGAAGAAGACGAACAGGCCGTGGTCGCGGTATCGCCACTCGCCGCCGCGGCCGCGGGTTGCGCTGGCCCCGAGGCGGCGGACCTGGGCGGTGCCGGTCTTGCCGCACATCTCGATATCGGCGAAGGGCAGGCGGCTGCGCCCGGCCGTGCCCTGGCCGTTCACCACCTCCCACATGCCCGAGCGGACCGTGGCGAAATGCTCGGCCGAATAAGGCAGCGGCTCCGGGCGCGGGCCCTCGCCCCGGATCAGGCGCGGCCGGATCTTCTTGCCCGATGCGATGCACGACGCATAGGTCGCCAGCTGCAGCGGGTTGAGGATCACATAGCCCTGGCCGATGGAGGCGTTGAGCGTGTCCGATTCGGTCCAGTCGGGACGCATGAAGGCCTTGGGGTTCTGGTCGAACCGGTGGCGCTTCCAGGCGCTGTCCGGGACCGTGCCGTAGCTCTGGCTGACCACGGGAAGGTCGAATTTCTGGCCCAGGCCCAGGCTTCGCCAGACTGGGGCGATGCGGTCGAAGCCGACGCGTCGGCCCATCGCGTAGAAATAGGTGTTGCAGCTTCGGGCGATCGCGGTGTGCATGGTCATCGGCCCGTGGCGGCCGAGGCACTGGAAGAAGCGATTGCCGAGCTGGTAGCCACCCCCGCAAAAGACCCGTTCCTCCGGATCGATGCCGGCTTCGAGGAGGGCGATGGAATTGCCGGGCTTCACCGTCGAGCCGGGCGGGTACATGGCGTTCAGCACCTTGTTGAGCAGCGGCTTGCGCTCGTCCTGGGCGAACATCTCCCACTCGCTGTGACTGATCCCGTCGGCGAAGCTGTTCGGATCGTAAGCCGGCATCGAGGCCAGAGTGAGGATGTCGCCGCTGTTGCAGTCCATGACGACGCAGGCGCCCGATTCCTCGCCGAGGCGGCGCGCGGCATAGCTTTGCAGGCCGGCGTCGATGGTCGTGCGCAGCGGCGGCCCGCTGACGTCGGAGACGGTGCGAAGGTCGCGCACCAGCCGCCCGCGCGCCGTCACCTCGATCCGCGCCGCGCCGGGGCGGCCGCGCAGGCGCGGCTCCATGACTTCTTCCAGGCCCTCCTTTCCCACCTTGAAGCCGGGGGTCAGGAGCAGCGGATTGCGGTTTTCAGCCTCATATTCCTGCCGGTTGGGCGTGCCGACATAGCCGACCAGATGGCCGACGGCCGCGCCTTCGGGATAGTAGCGGGCGAAGGCGCGGAGCGGGGCGACTCCGGGCAGTTCGGGCAGCCGGACGGTCAGCTCGGCGAACTTCTCGAACGGCAGATGCTCGGCCACCGGCACGGGCTGGAAGCCGGCCGCGGCGCGCAAATCCTGCCGGATCCGCGCCACCGTCTCCGCCGGAAGGGCGAGGATTCGGGCGACCTCGGCGATCACCCGTTCGGGATCCTCGAGCTGGTCGGGGATGAGGTCGACCCGAAAGTCGCTCCGGTTCGAGGCCATCGGCTGGCCGTAGCGGTCGACGATCCAGCCGCGCCGCGGCGGGATCAGCCGCTCCTGGATCCGGTTCGATTCGGCGAGGTCCGAATAACGCTGGTTCTGGGCGATGGCGATGTAGCCGAGGCGCCCGGCCAGCAGGCCCGCAAGCGCGCCCTGAGCGGCGCCGATCACAAGCGCGCGCCGGGTGAAGGTGTAATTCTGGCTGCTCTCCGTCGCCGGCGGGGCGGTATTGCGGCGCTTCATCGCATCAGCCGCCAGCGATCGAAGCCGAGCACGAGGCGCGCCACCACCGGATAGACGAGCACGCACAGGCCGAGCTGCGGGAGGATCACCATGAAGCGCACGTCGCTGCCCATTAGCAAGGCGATGTACCAGGCGCCGACTGTATGGAAGATGATCAGCGCGGCGCCGATCAGCCAGTCCATCAGATAGTCGCGAAAGCCCAGCCGACTGTCGATCAGGTCCAGCACCAGGAAGGCTGCGGTCCACAGCAGCATCGACTGGCCGACCGGATGGCCGCCCACGAGATCGTTGACGAGCCCCAGGCCCAGCGCGACCTGCGCCGACCAGATTTCCGGCCGAAGCAGCCGCCAGACGATCAGCGTGACGAACCCCAGGTCCGGGAGCAGCGGCATGGAGGCGACGATCGGCAGCAGCGACAGCAGGATCGCCCCGAGAGTGGAGCCCACCGGCACGAAACGGCGGCGCACATCGCGGATCGCGACCTCGGTGCTGGAGCCGGCGATCCGGTTCATCGCGGCGGCAGCGTGGCGCCGGGCTGCGGCTGCTGGAGAGCGGGCTGGTAGCGCGGGTCGCGCTGCCGCGGCGCCGGGGTGGTGAGTCCCGGCCCGGCCGGCTCGGAGCCGGGCGGCGGCGCCGGCACGGGCGGCGCGACCGGCTGCGGCGGGGCGGCTTCGAGATCGGCGCCGGCCGCCGGCTGGTAGGCACGCTGGACGATCGCGAAGTCGACTCGCGCCGGATCGGCGAGCGGCTGGGCAATCGCGGTGTCCCCCTCGATCCTGACCACCCGCGCCACCGGCACGCCCGGAGGGAAGATGCCGCCGACGCCCGACGTCACGAGAACGTCGCCGCGCCGGAAGGGATTTTCACCGACCTCTAGCGTGCGCAGCTCGACCGTCCCGTCACCTCTACCCACAGCGATGGCAGGCGTCCCGTTGCGCACCAGCCGGACCGGCACGTTGCTCGATCCGTCGGTGACGAGCAGCACCCGGGCCGCCCAGCGGCCGGTCTCGATGACCCGCCCGATCAGGCCGTCGGGCGACCGCACCGGCTGCCCCACCTCGACGCCGGCGGCGCGTCCGGCGGACAGGGTCGCCAGCCGCCGCGGCGATTCGAACGAGGAGCCGACGATCCGGGCGACGGTGATCTCGTCGCCGACCTCCTGGGCGAGACCGAGCAGGCGAGTCAGCCGGCGATTCTCCGCGGCCGCCGCCTGGACGTGGATCAGCTCGCGGCGCGTTTCGGCAAGCTCGCGGCGCAGCCGGGCGTTCTGCGACCCGGCGCGGAAATAATTGCCGATGCCGCTGCCGATGCCGCCGAAGAAGCGGGTGACGCCGCGAGCGCCGGAGCTGACCGGAGTCGTCGCGTCGAGGGCGGCGCCCTTGATGGCGGCGAATCCGCGCGGGTCGACGATGGCGATGGCGAGCAGCAGGACGGCGACGATCATGCCCGCCACGGCCACCACATAGCCGAGGAACAGCCCGTATTGCGCCCTGCGGGAAAATCCCGGGCGCCGGCTGGAGGGCGGCGCCATGTCTACCCCCGCCTTCTCGCGCTACGCCGTCTGAAGGACGCCGCGGAAGATCTCTTCCTCCATTGCCCGGCCGGTGCCGAGCGCGACGCAGGTAAGGGGATCGTCGGCGACGGTGACGGGAAGGCCGGTCTCGTCGCGAAGCACTTCGTCGAGACCCTTGAGGAGCGCGCCGCCGCCGGTCAGCACGATGCCCTGGTCGACGATGTCGGCGGCGAGCTCCGGCGCGGTATTCTCGAGCGCGATCCGGACGCCCTCGACGATCGTCCCGACCGGCTCGGACAGGGCCTCGGCGATCTGGCGCTGGTTGATCGTGATTTCCTTGGGAACGCCGTTGACCAGGTCGCGGCCCTTGATGTGGACGATCTCGCCGTCGGTGCCGTTGGGCGGCGGCTTGGCGATTCCGACCTGCTTCTTGATCCGCTCCGCGGTCGCTTCGCCGATCAGCAAATTGTGGTTCCTTCGGACGTAGGAAGAGATCGCCTCGTCCATCTTGTCGCCGCCGACGCGGACCGAAGTGGTGTAGGCAAGGCCGCGAAGCGACAGCACCGCCACTTCGGTGGTGCCGCCGCCGATGTCGACGACCATCGATCCGATCGGCTCGGTCACCGGCATGTCGGCGCCGATCGCGGCAGCCATCGGCTCCTCGATCAGATAGACCTGGCGTGCGCCCGCGTTGGACGCGGCGTCGCGAATCGCGCGGCGCTCGACGCTGGTCGAGCCCGAGGGCACGCAGATCACGATCTCGGGCCAGCGCGGGAAGCGGCGGCGGCCGTGAACCTTCTGGATGAAGTGCTTGATCATCTGTTCGGCGACGTCGATGTCGGCGATCACCCCGTCGCGAAGCGGCCGGATCGCCTCGATCTGGTCGGGCGTCTTGCCCATCATCAGCTTGGCGTCGTCGCCGACGGCCTTGACGCGCTTGACGCCGTTGATCGTCTCGATCGCCACCACCGAGGGCTCGTTGAGGACGACTCCGCGGCCGCGCACGTAGACGACCGTATTGGCCGTGCCGAGGTCGATCGCCATGTCGTGCGAGGGAAAGCGGAAGAAGTTGAAGAGGGACATTTCTGCGAACGCTCTCGTGCTGGAGGCCGGGTACGCGCGGATCATACCCTCGCCTTCCCTAACAAGCCTCCTATAGGATGGCGCCGCGCCATCGGTCCACAGAAGAGTGCTGCCACGCTCTCGCAGGATACGGGTCGTTGGTATACTGTTTCAGCCATGTCGATCAGGCGCCTGCCCGAGCACATCGTCAATCGCATCGCCGCCGGCGAAGTGGTGGAACGGCCGGCGAGCGCATTGAAGGAGCTGGTCGAGAATGCGATCGACGCCGGCGCCACGCAGGTCGCGGTGCGCCTCGCCGGCGGCGGCATCGAGCGAATCGAGGTCGCCGACGACGGCTGCGGCATGGCGCGCGACGAGATCGCGGTCGCGCTCGAACGCCATGCCACCTCCAAATTGCCCGACGATTCGATCGACCGAGTCGCCACTTTGGGCTTCCGCGGGGAAGCTTTGCCGTCGATCGCCAGCGTTGCGCG
>DASZEO010000524.1:0-2031 GCA_035940755.1 Allosphingosinicella sp.
CGTGTTCTTCAAGGAGAAAGACGCGGTGGAGCGGCAGCTGCGGCGGTGGAACGCGGAGCTTGTCGCCAAGGCCGTGACCCGGCTCGCCGAAGCCGAGCGCCAGGTGATGGCGCCGGGCGGGCCCGGGATCGTCGCCGCCGATGCGGAGCTGTTCGCCATCTGCCGCCAGGCGGCGCGGCTGCGCTAGGTCAGAATTTCTCGCCGCTGAGGCGCTGGCAGATCATGTCGAGCTGGTCGAGGTTCGAATAGCCCAGGGTCACGGTACCGCCCTTCGGGCTGTGCTTGATCCCCACCTTGAGGCCGAGCATGTCGCCCAGCTGCCGCTCGAGCGCGGCGATGTCGGCCCCGGCGCCCTTATATTCGATCGGCAGCGGGCGCTGGCGGGTCGGCTTGCCTTCGCGGGCGAGCTTTTCGGTTTCGCGCACCGACAGGCCGCGGCGGACGACCTCGTCGGCGAGCGCCTGCGGGTCGCTTGCGGTGACGAGCGCCCGGGCATGGCCCATGCTGAGCTCGCCGGTGCTGACCATCGCCTGGACCTTCGGCGGAAGGTCGAGCAATCTCAACAGGTTAGCGACATGGCTGCGCGACTTGTGGACGATCCGCCCGAGGGCGTCCTGGGTGTGGCCGTAATCGTCGATCAGGCGCTTGTAAGCCTGCGCCTCCTCGACCGCATTGAGGTCCTGGCGCTGGATGTTCTCAAGCAGGGCGATCTCAAGCGTTTCGGCCTCGTCGAAGTCGCGCACGATGGCGGGGATCTCATGCAGCCGCGCCTTCTGCGCCGCGCGCCAGCGCCGCTCGCCGGCGACAATCTGGAAGCGGTGGCCGTGGGGGCGCACGACGATCGGCTGGATCACGCCCCGCGCGGCGATGGACTGGGCGAGCTCGTCCAGCGCTTCTTCCTGGAAGGTGCGCCGCGGCTGACCCGGGTGAGGCTCGATACTGGCGATCGGGATCATCCTGATGTCGCCGCGGCCGGCGCCGCCGCTGACCGGCGCCTCCTGCGCCGCCTCGCCGAGCAGCGAGGAGAGGCCGCGGCCCAGCCCCGACGGGCGCACCTTGCGGGGCGCTTCGTCGCTCATGCCGCCTCCGCCTTGCGCGGCAGCCGCGCGATCAGCTCCCGCGCCAGCGCCATATAGGCCTCGGAGCCGGGGCAGCGATGGTCGTAGATCAGCGCCGGGACGCCGTGGCTCGGCGCCTCCGAGAGGCGCACGTTCCGGGGTATGACGGTGGCGAAGACGACGTTGCCGAGGCAGGCCCGGACGTCGTCGCCGACCTGCGCCGAAAGGTTGTTGCGCCGGTCGTACATGGTCAGCGCGACGCCGAGGATGGAAAGCTCCGGGTTGAAGCGGCTCCGGATCCGCTCGACGGTCTGGAGCAGCTGGCTCAGTCCCTCGAGCGCGAAGAATTCGGCCTGGAGCGGCACCAGGATCGAATTGGCCGCGACCAGGGCGTTGACGGTGAGCAGCCCGAGCGAGGGCGGGCAATCGATCAGGCAGACGTCCCAGCGGGCGTCGGCCGCGCCTTCGAGGGCCTTGTCGAGGCGGTGAGTTCTTCCTTCAAAATCAATGAGTTCGATCTCGGCGCCGGACAGGTCCACCTTGGCCGGGACGATGTCCAGCCGGGGCACGCGGGTGGGCACCACCGCCTCGTCCAGCGGCGCCTGGCCGGTCAGCAGCTCGTAGCTGGAGCGCTCGCGCAGCGCCTGGCCGATGCCAAGGCCGGTCGAGGCGTTGCCCTGCGGGTCGAGGTCGATCAGGAGCACCCGCCAGCCGGTGGCGGCGAGCGCGGTCGCGAGGTTGATCGCGGTCGTCGTCTTGCCGACCCCGCCTTTCTGGTTGGCGACCGCAATCCGGATCATCCGCGCTTCCTCTTGGCCCTTCGGCCGACCCATCGAGCGACGATGATCCTCGCATCGGGATCGGTCAGGCTCGGCTCGAGACGGAAGTCACCGTGCCACGAAGGATCGAGCGCTTCCAGTTCAGACTGCGCGTTGCGGCCCTTGGGCAGCACCCAGATCGTGTTTGTTGTGGA
>DASZEO010000525.1:0-5952 GCA_035940755.1 Allosphingosinicella sp.
GTCGACGTCTACCAGATCAGCCCGGCGCTGCAGCGCGGACGGTTCCCGCTCGGCGGCCATTTCCGCACCACGGTGTCGCCCGACGGCAGCGTCGCTGAGACCCGCGGCTTCACCAATGCCTGCCTGGAGGTCGAGCTGCCGGCCGTGACGCCGGGGCAGCAGCCGCGGCCGATCGGCGTCACTCACCTCCTCGATCCGATGCCGACCGAGCTGCACGTGCTGATCGCCACGCTTTCCGGCCGCCCGCTGCTGGTCGCCACGGGCGAGCCGCAGCGCGTCTGGCTCGTCACCGCCGACCGGATCGCCGAGGTCCGGCCCTAGCCGCTGATGGAGCGAATTCTGTGGGCGGATCGGCAGCAATTAACCTAATTAAAAGTCGTGCTCCCCCACCTGCGCTAACTCCCTGCCAACACAGCATTAGACAGGATAGGGCGCCGCACTGAAACTTCATCTCGAGGCGTTCACCGACCTCACCGATCAGGATCGCGAGCTTATCGACCGCGCCGCCCGCAAGGCGCTGCGGGAGGTCGAGCCGCGGCGCGACCTGATCCGCGAAGGGGAAAAGCCGCGGGCGGTGAACCTGATCCTCGAAGGCTGGGGCAGCCGCTACAAGCAGCTGCCGGACGGGCGGCGCCAGATCCTCTCCTTCGTCCTTCCCGGCGAGCTTTGCGATCCGAACGTCTTCATCCTGCGCGAGATGGACCACAGCATCGGCGCCATCACCCGGATGCGCTATGCCGAGATCGCTCCGGCCGACTTCCAGGAACTGATGACCGCCAGCCCGCGCCTCACCCAAGGCTTCTGGTGGAACGAACTGGCCGCCGTCGCCACCGCGCGCGAATGGATCGCCAATGTCGGCCAGCGCAACGCCCGCGAGCGCATCGCCCACCTCTTGTGCGAGCTGTTCATCCGGCTGCGCCTCTCGGGCCTCACGGAGGGTGACGCCTGTGATTTCCCCCCGACGCAGCACGATCTCGCCGATGCCACGGGCCTCACGTCGGTCCACGTCAACCGCACGCTCCAGGACATGCGCCGCGAGGGCCTGATCGAGCTGCGCGGCCGGCGGCTGATCATACCGGACCTCGATGCGCTCAAGCAGGCCGCCGGGTTCAAGGAAAATTACCTGCACCTTCAGCGGGAACAAGCAGCCTAGCGATAGCGGGCAACTAAACCTATGTTACGGCGCGTGTTTTCGACGCCGCGCTTCCGCGTGCGCTGTACATATGTTATTGAGCGTAAATCGCCTCGTGCTTAATCCGGGCTGCGGCGACTGAGAGAGACTTCGCGCTCCCGCCCTCGATAGCGGGAGACGCAATGGCTCAGGACCCCAATCCGCTGGATCTCCTGGTACGCAAGCTTCGGCAGCATGCGACGCTGAGCGACGGCGACGAGCAGGCGATCCTGGCGCTCCCTTACCGGATGCGGACGGTGGAGGCGGGATCCTATGTGCTGCGCGAGGGTGATCCGCCACTGCAATGCGCGGTCCTGGTTTCCGGTTTCGCCTACCGCCAGAAGCTGACCGGCGACGGCGCCCGCCAGATCGTCGCGATCCATATTCCCGGCGAGGCGCTCGACTTCCAGAACATGTTTCTCGAGGTCGCCGACCACAGCATCCAGGTGCTTACCCGGGCCGAGCTCGCGTTCGTTCCCCGCGAGGCGTTCCAGGCGATCGCCCGCGCCCGCCCCGGCGTCGGCAACGCCATCTTCGTCACGACCCTCGTCGACGCGTCGATCTTCCGCGAATGGGTGCTCAACGTCGGCCGCCGCGACGCCATGACCCGGCTCGGCCACCTCCTGTGCGAGTTCGCGCTGCGCCTGGAGGAGCAGGGGATCGCCGACGAATATAGCTACGAGCTTCCGATGACCCAGGAACAGCTCGCCGACGCCGTCGGGCTGACTCCGGTCCACGTCAACCGCACGCTCAAGACGCTCGAGGCGCAGGGGCTGATCAGGCGCAGCCGGCGCAATGTCGTCATTCCGGATTGGGAGCGCCTGCGCAAAGCCGGTGATTTCAACTCGCGCTACCTCCACCTCAATCCGCAGGATGCCTGAGGCGTGCAGGCTTTTATCCGATAATTTGCGCGCCGCTGTTGAACCGCAATCCCCAACCTTCGTTCTCCCGCTCATGCCCCGATTCTTCTTCCATATCCGAAACGGCAACGGCTTCACCGAGGACGAGGAAGGCCAGGAGCTCCAGGACGAGCGCCAGGCCGAGAAAGTAGCCGTGCGAAGCGCCCGCTCCCTCTTGTCTGCCGAAGCCACAGAGGGGGAGATCGACCTGCGCGGTGCGATCGAGGTCGCAGACGAAGGCGGCGGCGAGGTGATGACCGTCGCGTTCCGGGACGTCCTCGGCTTCAAGAGAGGCGGCCTCGGCGACGGCGAGGCCCAGCCGGACGCGGGTTCCGCGCCGATCGGCGAGGCGCTGGTGAGCCACCTGTCCTGCATCGGCGAGCTGTCGGACGAGGACCGTCGCGCCGTCGCGGCGCTCGACGGCGAGATTCGCGATGTCCCGCGCTATCAGGACATTCTGCGCTCGGGCGACCATCCCACCAACGCCGTCGTCATCCTCAGCGGCTTCCTCCACCGCTATACGGTCGGTCCCGAAGGGGCGCGGCAGATCCACTCCTTCTACATCCCCACGGACGCGCCGTGCCTCGAGACGCTCCACCTCGATTACATGGACAACAACCTCGCCGCTTGCGTCGACAGCCGGATCGGCCTGATCCCCCACCGCGAGCTCTATCGGCTGATGGACGAGCGGCCGGACGTGCTGAAGGTGGTCTGGCGCGAGACCCTGATCCAAGGGGCGGTGTTCCGCGAATGGCTGATGCGCAACAGCAACATGCCCGCCCACGCCGCGATGGCCCATTTCTTCTGCGAGATATTCACCCGCTCGCGCGCCGCCGGCCTGGCCGAGCACGACAGCTGCCCCCTCCCGATCACCCAGGAGCTGCTGTCCGACGCCCTCGGGCTGACGCCGGTGCACACCAACCGCACCCTCATGCTGCTTCGCGACGGCGGCCTGCTCGAATGGCGCAGCGGGCGGCTCAAGGTGAAGGACTGGGACCGGCTTTGCGCCCTCGCCGAGTTCGACCCGGCTTACCTGCACCTGCGCTGCTGAGCGGCGGCGGCCCATTCGCCGGTTGCCTTAACGCCCGGCAGCCCCCATATCCCTTCTGGCTGACGTCGCTGCGACGGAACCGGAGGCGCCTGGCGCCTCTCCTTCCTCCCTGGCCGCCCGGCCCCGCGCGGCGCATTCGCCCGCGGGCACCGCGATCTGCGAAGGGGCCCCATGAAGGAAGAACTTATCACCGCGGAGGGCAGGATCAACGAGATCTTCCCCGACGGGCGCTTCGGCGTCACGCTCGACAACGAGCATCAGATCATCGCCTACACGGCCGGCCGGATGCGGCGCTTTCGGATCCGCTCGGTGATCGGCGACCGGGTCCACGTCGAGATGACGGCCTACGACCTCAGCATCGGCCGGATCGTCTTTCGCGAGAAAGGCGAGGACCAGCGCCCCGGCATAAGGCGCCTGTTCAGGGGGAAGAGACGATGAGCGGCGTTCCCGACCACGACCGCGTGGCGGCCAAGCCGTTCCTGATCAGCAAGGCCGCCGACGGAAGCTACCGCCTCACGGTGCGCGAGACCCGTTACAACAGCCAGAATTATCCGATCGTCAGCGCCAACGTCGTGCCTGAGAGCTTCGCTTCCACCGCCGCGGCGCGCGCTTATGCCCGCGACCGCTACGGAGCGGTGGCCGGAGAGTTCACCATCAAATAAGGCTTCGGGTCTTCTCCCCCGCCGTGCCCGGAGGGGGAGAAGGTCGCGGTCAGGCGAGCTGGATGCCGACGGCGCTGGTCTTGCCGCGCTGGTCGGTCTGCAGCTCGTAGGATACGCGCTGGTCCTGCACCAGGCTGTTGAGCCCGGCCTTCTCGACCGCGCTGATGTGGACGAAGGCGTCCTTGCCGCCGCCCTCGGGCTCGATGAAGCCGTAGCCTTTGTTCGCGTTGAAAAATTTGACTTTGCCGACGGGCATATTCGTGATCCTTCATTCTTCTGGGGCGGCCGGAATGGCGCGTCCACGCCTGGAAGCGAGAGAAGGAAGAAGGTGCCGCAAAGCGCCGAAGACCGTCTGTGCGACCGTAGCGGGTCCGGCATGGACGCTGCGCCGTCACATTGCAAGGAAAGCTAGGGACAGTCACTTTCACGCGCTGCGGTGCGTGAGCTCACGCCGCCGCACCTGAAAGTGACTGTCCCCCGCATTTCGCAAGGCCCATCAAGCCTTTCGTCTAAAAAAGCTTGCGCGAATCGGCGGTCTCGCAGAGGCAGGCGCGCGGGGACGCACATCATGGGCGGGCCGGCTTCGGGCCGCGCCTTGCGGAGGGTCATTTCATGCACAAGTCACATATCGCCCTGGCGGCGGCCATTCTGCTTGCCGGCACCGCGCCGATCCTGGCGCAGCCGGGCACCACCGCGCCCGCCGCGCAGGCCGCCGGCAAGGCGCGCTACGGCGGCTGGGGCGTCGACCTTGAAGGTCGCGACCTGGCGATCAAGCCCGGCGACGACTTCTACCGCTACGCCAACGCCGCCTGGTTCCGCGCTCACCCGATCCCGGCCGATCGCACCGGCTATTCGCTCTGGACGGTGCTCGACGAGGAGATCGAGCAGCAGGTCCGCGCCATCGCCCAAGAAGGCGGCACCGACCCCGTCTCGCGCCAGATCGGCGACTTCTACGCCAGCTGGATGGACGAGGCGGGCATCGAATCGCGCGGCATCGCCGCCGCCCGCCCGTGGCTCGGCCGGATCGCCGCCGTCTCCAACCGCGACGAGCTGCTTCGCCTGTTCGCGACGCCCGGCTTCCCGGCGCCGCTCGGCCTCGGCATCATCCCCGATCCGGCCGATCCGACCCGCTACACGGCCTTCGCCACCCAGGCGGGCCTCGGCATGCCCAACCGCGATTATTACCTGCGCGAGGGCGAGCAATATGACCGCTACCGCGCCGCCTATCGCGATTACATCATCCAGCTCCACCGGCTCGCCGGGATCGCGCAGCCCGAGGCCAAGGCCGACGCCATCATCGCTCTCGAGCGCCGGATCGCCGAAGCGCACTGGACGCCGGAGCGGCAGCGCGACATCCAGCAGATCTACCACCCGATGAACCGCGAGCAGCTCAACGCGCTGGCTCCGCAGTTCAACTGGACGGCGACGCTTCAGCAGCTCGGCCTGGGCGACGTTCCCACCGTGATCGCCGCCGAGACGACGGCGATCGCCGCGATCGGCCAGATGCTCGAGACCGTGCCGCTGGAGACGTGGAAGGACTGGATGACCTTCCACTTCCTCAGCGACAACGCGCCCTACCTCCCGCACGCCTTCGATGAGGCGAACTTCAACTTCTACGCCCACACGCTGCGCGGCGTGGAGCGGCAGCGCGACCGCTGGAAGCGCGGTATCGGCCTGCTCAACAACAGCCTCGGGGAGGCGGTCGGGCGGATCTATGCCGAGCGTCACTTCCCGCCCGAGAGCCGCCGCCAGATGAGCGAGCTGATCGCGAACCTCCGCGGCGCGCTCGAGGAGCGGCTCCGCCAGAACGATTGGATGGACGACGCCACCCGCGAGCAGGCGCTGGCCAAGCTCGCCACCTTCGAGCCGCGTATCGGCCATCCCGAGCAGTTCATCGACTACAGCTCGATCCGCGTCGAGCGCGGCGACCTGCTCGGCAACGTCATCCGCGCCGGCGAGTTCGACTGGAACCTTCAGGTCTCCCGACTCGGCCATCCCGTCGACCGCGGCCTGTGGGCGATGACTCCGCAGACCATCAACGCCCAGTACAACCCGCTCCTCAACCAGATCACCTTCCCGGCCGGCATCCTTCAGCCGCCCTTCTTCGATCCCAATGCCGATCCGGCGGTCAATTACGGCGCGATCGGCGCCGTCATCGGCCACGAAATC
>DASZEO010000526.1:0-5584 GCA_035940755.1 Allosphingosinicella sp.
CCCCGTACCGCTGGAATCCGCTTCTGTTGCCCGGTGCGGCCCGAACCGCGCTTTTGTCCTTAGTAACTCAACCCGTGAGGGTCAGGTTACGCGGCAATCGCGAGCGCCTCGTTATCGTTGGCACTTGTGTGATGGGCCGTCACGGTGGTCCCATTCCGAGCGAAGGCGCCGCCTTTCAACACACGTCGATCCTAGTTCAGCCCCATCAGCTGGCCTGCTTAGCCGAGGCTGAGCAGGGTAGGTGGTGGAGCTGCCGGGTACCGCCCCCGGGTCCGCTGTGCCTATTGCACGACACGATTTATCGCCATAGCCGGCCGAAGCCGGCGCGTTCCTATATAGGATTTCGGCGCTTAATGTGAAGTGACCGGCGTCAGGGGCGCTGGCGAAGCTCGTCCCTGATCTCCCTCAGCAGCACCACGTCGGCCGGATCGGCGGCCGGTCCGGCTTCCGCCTTCGGCCGCATCCGGTTGGCCCAGCGGACCAGCAGGAAGATGATGAAGGCGAGGATCAGGAAGTTGATCAGCACGGTGATGAACTGGCCGTAGCCGAGCACCGGGGCTCCGGCATCCTTGAGCGCCTCGTAGTTCGTCAGCGAACCCGCATAGCCTTCGGGCACCGGTCCGAGCAGGACGAAATAGCTCGAAAAATCGAGCCCGCCGAAAATGGCTCCGACGACGGGCATGATGATGTCGTCCGTGAGCGACGTCGTGATGGTCGCGAAGGCGGCGCCGATGATCACCGCCACCGCCAGGTCGAGCACGTTGCCGCGCGCGACGAAATCCCGAAACTCCCTCAGCATGTCTTCCTCCCCCGTTGCGGAGCCGAACCGGAATGCTTACCTGCGCGCCACGCCTTTGCAAGGAGGGGCTCGATCATGCGTTCACGTCTTTTCGCCGTCCTCGCGGCCGTCGTCGTCACCCTCTCCGCCTGCGGCATCAATTCGATCCCGACCGCGGAGGAGACGGCCAAGGCGAAGTGGGCCGACGTCCAGGCAGCTTTCCAGCGCCGCGCGAACCTGATCCCGAACCTCGTCGCCACGGTGCGCGGCGCCGCCGCCTCGGAAGAGCGGATCCTGACCGGCGTCACCCAGGCTCGCGCCGACGCCACCCGGATCACGGTGGCGCCCGACCAGCTGACCGACCCGGCGGCCATGGCCCGCTTCGCCGAGGCGCAGAGCCGGCTGACGGTCAACCTCCAGCGGCTGCAGGAAGCTTATCCCCAGCTGCAGAGCCAGCAGAACTTCCAGACCCTGATGCAGCAGCTCGAAGGCACGGAGAACCGCATCAACATCGCCATCCTCGATTACAACGAAGCGGTGCGCTCCTATAATACGACGATCCGCACCTTCCCCGCCGTGATCGGCGCCCGGATCATCTACGGATCGGATCCGATGGTGCCCTATCAGGCGGCGACGCCGAATGCCGAGGTGGCGCCGACGGTGGATTTCGGCAACGGCCAGTAGCGCCCTCATCGTGACGCACGCAGCGATTGCAGGGGCGACGCGGATGATCGGCCGTCTCCTGTTCCTGTTGGCGCTTCTCGTTGCGGCGCCGGCGGCCGCGCAGCAATTCCCGCCGCTCACCGGCCGCGTCGTCGACCAGGCCAATTTGCTGACGCCGCCTCAGGAAGCGGAGCTGACTCAGCGGCTCGAGGCGCTCGAGCGGGCGTCGTCTCGCCAGCTGGTCGTGGCGACGATTGCCGACCTCGGCGGCTACCCGATCGAGGATTACGGCTACCGCCTCGGCCGCAACTGGGGGCTGGGCCAGCGCGGCGCGAACAACGGCATCATCCTCATCGTCGCGCCGAACGAGAAAAGGACTCGGATCGAGGTCGGATACGGGCTCGAGCCGATCATGACCGACGCGCTTTCCAACCAGATCATCCAGCAGCAGATGCTTCCGCGCTTCCGCGCGAACGACTTTGCCGGGGGCATCATAGCCGGAGCCGACGCCATCATGCAGCAGCTCCAGGCGCCGCCGGAGCAGGCGGAGCAGCGGGCGCTGGAGGCAGCTCAGGCGGCGCGAAGCGGCGGCGGCGAGAGCGGCTCGGCTTTCCCGCTGCTGTTCTGGCTGATCGTTCTCGGCTTCATCGTCATTCCGATGCTGCGCAGCGGCCTCGGCGGGCGGCGCTATCGCGGCCGGCGCCGGCGCCGCGGCGGCCCGATCGTCATTTGGGGTCCTGGACTCGGCGGCTGGGGCGGCGGCTCCTCGAGCTCGTGGGGCGGCGGCAGCTGGGGCGGCGGCGGAGGCGGAGGCGGCTTTTCGGGCGGCGGCGGCTCCTTCGGCGGCGGCGGAGCATCTGGAGGATGGTGATGGCGCGGCTGAGCCAGCAAGATCACGAGCGGGTCACCGCTGCCGTCACAGCGGCCGAGCGGAACAGCGACGGCGAGATCGTCACCATCGTCTCCGATCGTTCGGATTCCTATCATGACGTCGCCACTCAATATGGCGTCCTGGCCATGCTGCTCGTCCCGGCCAAGATCGCGCTTTTGCCGCAGGCCTGGATCGACTGGGCCGCCAGCCTCTTCCTCGGCTGGAACGCGCATTTCTCCCGCGCCGAGCTGATGGTCGCGCTGTTCGCGCTGCTTGCGCTCGCCTTCCTGCTGGCGCGGCTGATCCTGCGCTACATGCCGCTGCGAATGGCGCTGACGCCGGGAAAGGCCAAGACCCGCCGGGTCCATCGCCGCGCGGTCGAGCTGTTCCGGGCGAGTTGCGAGCGCAAGACTCGCGGGCGCACCGGCGTCCTGCTCTATCTTTCGCTGCTCGAGCGGCGCGCCGAGATCGTCGCCGACAAGGCGATCGCCGATCAGGTCGAGGCCGACGCGTGGGGCGAGGCGATGGACCTGCTGATCGACGAGGTGAAGGCGGGCCGCGCGGGCGAAGGCATGGCGCTGGCGGTCGAGAAGATCGGCGAGGTGCTCGCGCGCATCCTTCCCAAAACGCTCGCTGACGACAACGAGCTTCCGGACCGGCTGGTGGAAATATGAAATCGGAGTGCGACCAGCCGCGCGAGATCGTCTGGGAAGGCAAGTTCATCGCCGTCACCCGCTGCGGCCGATGGGAATATGTCTCGCGCACCCGCGGCGTCAGCGCCGCCGTCATCCTCGCAGTGGATGACGGGCACGTCATCCTGGTCGAGCAGCACCGGGTCCCGCTCGGCCGCATGTGCCTCGAGCTGCCGGCCGGACTGATCGGCGACGAGCAGGAAGGCGAGGAAGCTCAGACGGCGGCAACGCGGGAGCTTGAGGAAGAGACCGGCTACCGCGCCGAGCGGATGATCGATCTCGGGCGCTTCTACGCTTCGCCCGGAATGTCGTCGGAAGGCTTCACTCTGCTGCGCGCGGAAGGCCTGACGAGGACGGGCGAAGGCGGGGGCGTCGAGGGCGAGGATATCATCGTCCACCGGGTGCCGCTGGCCGAGGTGCCCGCCTTCGTCGAGGGGAAGCGCGCCGAAGGCTGCGCGATGGACGTGAAGATGCTGCTGCTGCTCGCGAGCGATTATTTGAAATTGTCGGCGTAGGCCTGGAGCTTCAGCTTCGGCAAAGCGGGCGGGACCAGGTGGTAGTCGATGCCGTAGCGCCCCGCATAGGCCTGGGCGGCCTCGACGCTCGGGAAGGTGAGCTTGACCTGCTCCTGGGTCTCGGCGCCGCCCGACCAGCCGGTGAGCGGATCGGGCCGCTTGGGCCGCCGGGATTCGAACTCCAGCACCCACTCGTCGGTGCGCGCCTTCCCCGACTGCATGGCGTTCTTGTAGCGCTGGTAAATACGAGCCGCCATCGGCGCCGACCTCCGGCGGCCCACCTGCCGAATCCCGCCCGCATAATCAAGCGGATCGCTCTAGCCGCTGGCGGCGGGCGCCACTATCAGGCGCAGGATGGCGAGCGAGGAGCGACGAGGGATAAGCCGCCGCGCCGTGCTGGTCGGCGGCGGGGCGGGGATCGGGCTCGTCGTCGCGTGGGCGCTCTGGCCGCGCACTTATCGGCCCAACCTCAACGCCGCCGACGGCGAGACGCTGTTCAACGCCTTCCTGAAGATCGCGCGCGACGGACGCGTCATCGTCGCCGTGCCTCAGGCGGAGGTGGGGCAGGGCGTCTACACCAGCCTTCCCCAGATCCTCGCCGACGAGCTCGGCGCCGACTGGCGCACCGTCTCGGTCGAGCCGGCGCCGATCAGCCCGCTTTACGCCAACACTTTGCTCGCCGAGGAGGCGTCGGACGACAGCGCCTTTCCCTCGGCGTTCGGCGTCCATCGCTGGGCGGCGCGGCGCTACTCGGCGCGCGAGGCGTTGATGGTGACCGCCGGCTCTTCCTCGGTACGGGCCTTCGAGCCGCGGCTTCGCGAAGCAGGGGCGGCCGCGCGCGCGTTGCTGGCGATGGAGGCGGCAAGCCGCTGGGGCGCGGACTGGGAGGAGCTCGACTCGCATGCGGGCTTCGTGTGGCGCGGGCGCGACCGTCTCCCGTTCGCCGAGCTGGCCGAAGGCGCTGCGGGACGGGACCTGCCCGAGAACCTGCCGGTCCGCGGCGGCAATGAGAACCGGCTGACCGGCCAGCCGCTGCCGCGCCTCGATGTACCGGCGAAGATCGACGGGTCGGCCGTGTTCGCCGCGGACGTGCGCTTGCCGGACATGCTTCACGCCGCGGTGCGCGCCGCCCCGCGTGGGAGCCGCCTCGCCGCCATGGACCGCGCGGCGGCGGACGCCGTGCCGGGGGCGCTCCACATCGTCGAGCACGAAAATTGGGTCGCTGTGGCAGCGTCGAACTGGTGGGCCGCCGCTCGGGCGCTCGATGCCTTGCGGCCGCGCTTCGACGTGCCCGCCGGCCTGCCGTCCGGCCGGCAGCTGCGCGCCACCGTCGCTGCGGCGCTCGAGGGCGGGGAAGCCGAGCGCGTTCATGAGCTCGGCGATGTTGGCCAGGACTTCCCCGGCGCCAGCCCCGTCAGCGCCCTTTATTCGGTTGGCCCGGCCCCGAGCACCCCGATCGAGCCGCTCACCGCCACCGCGCGCCTGATCGGCGACCGGGTCGAAATCTGGGCGCCGACCCAGGCTCCGGCCCTGGCCCGCGCCGCCGCCGCAAGGGCAGCGGGTTTCGCCGCCACGCAGGTGACCCTTTACCCGACGCTGGTGGGCGGCGGCTACGGGCGAAAGCTCGAGACAGACGCGATCGAGCAGGCGGCAATCCTGGCGGTGCAGCTCGGCCGGCCGGTCCAGCTGACCTGGCCGCGCATCCAGGAAATCCAAGGCGACACCTTCCGCGCGCCGGCCGCCGCCCGGCTCACGGCGTGGATCGGGCAGGCGGGACTGGCAGCGTGGCAGGCGCGGATCGCGGCGCCCGAAACGTCGCTTCAGCTGGCGCAGCGGCTGGACACCGCCACCAGCTTCTTCCGCCCTGACGGCGGTGCGGTAGCGGGGGCCGTTCCGCCTTACGCCATCCCGAACGTCGCGGTCGACCACGTGCCGGTGGAGATCGGCGTCCAGACCGGCATCTGGCGCGGCGGGGCCCACAGCTACACCTGCTTCTTCACCGAATGCTTCCTCGACGAGCTGGCGCGCCTCGCGGGCCTCGAGCCGCTGTCGTTCCGGATGCGCA
>DASZEO010000527.1:0-3673 GCA_035940755.1 Allosphingosinicella sp.
GTTGGGGTCGAACAGCCGCCCGGCGACCCGCTCGATGCCCATCGTCTCGAAGAAGTCCTCGCCGACCGCGTAATTGCCGAGATTCAGCGGCTCTTGGCGCCCGGGCAGGTAGACCGCTCGCCCCATCGTGTTGCCGGTCGAGACGCCGATCGAGGTCGTCGAAACCGACGCCACCCCGTCGATGCGGCGGATCTCCCGGGCGAGCGTCTCGCGCAGCGGCTCAAGCTGGCGCCGGTCGAGATTCTCGATCTGAAGGATGCCTTCCCGGCGGAAGCCGGGATCCGCGGTACGCGCATGGACCGTCTGCGCGTACACGACGGCGGTGCAGATGATGAGTCCGATCGACACCGCAAACTGCGCAACGACGAGGACGCTTCGAAGCCGTCCCGTTCCCGCGGCCTCGGCCGACGACTTATTCGCTTTCAGCACCGCCGCCGGCTGGAACCGCGACAGATAGAGGGCCGGGTAGAGACCTCCTACGGCACCGACGACGAGCACCAGGGCAACGATCGGAATGAACAGCCCGCCCGCGCCGAAGTAGCGCATGTTGAGTTCGGCATCGAGAAAGGCCGACAAAGGCGGCAGGAGCAGCTCGGTGGTGGCGAGCGCGGCCAGCATCGCTATCGCGGTAAGAAGCATAGATTCGCCCAGAAACTGCGCGATGAGCTGCTTGCGATTGGCGCCGAGTACCTTCCTCAGCGCCACCTCGCGCGCTCGCTGGCTGGCGCGGGCGGTGGCGAGGTTGGTGAAGTTCACCACCGCCATGAACAGGATCAGGAAGGCGACGATCGTGAAGGTGACGATGGTGCGCTCGTCGTTGCCGGGCGCCATCGTCCCCATCTGCGCCTCCCCGAGATGGACGTCGCGGACGTTCACCAGGCGCCAGTCCTGGAAGCGCCCGCCGTCGATCTGGCCCTGGCCGTAGTCGATAGGCGGGATGTTGCGCCGCTCCCATTGCGGCATTGCAGCGTGGATTCGCTGCGGGGCGGTGCCGGGACGAAGCCGTACATAGTTCCAGCCGGAAATCTGGCCCAACTGGTCAGATAATCCGGGAAATCGGCGAATTCGGTCGCCGGGTCGAAGCGGATGATCATGTTGATCCGCATGTGCGAGTTGCGCGGAATGTCGCGGATGACCCCCGTGACGCGGTGATCGATATGTTGGCCGCGGCGGACGAGGGTCAGGGTCCGGCCGACCGGGTCCTGATTGCCGAACAGCCGCCGCGCCTCGGTCTGCGACAGGACGATGTTGCGCGGCTGGGCAAGCGCCGTGGCGGGGTCGCCCTTGACCAGCTCGAGCGGGAGGACGTCGAAGAACGGCCCGTCGACCGAGACCGCGTCCTCGACCATCAGAGCCTCGCCGCCCCGAAGCACCACCGGCCCTGCGGAGGCGACGTGGACCCGCGCCTCGACCTCAGGAAAATCGCGCTGCAACGCGGTCCCGGCCACATATTGCGACATCTGCAGGTTGAAGCGGTCGCCGGTCTCGCGATCGATGGCCCAGTTCTGCAGCTGGTAGACGTTTTGGCCATTCGGCAGCCACTCGTCGTAGCTCCGCTCGTAGCGGACGTAGAGGAGCAGCATCAGGCAGGCCGCAAGGCCGATGGCCAGGCCGACGATGTTGATGAAGGCGTAGGTGCGGCTCTTGAGCAGCGAGCGCAGGCCCACCGTCACATAGTTGCGCCACATGCTCTATCTCCCTGGATCATCATATCTTCAGCCCCTCTCGCCGCCGCCGCCGCCGCAGCTGGCCGGCCAGGTCTCGCCTTCACCGATGCGGAACAGCTCGCCCGAGCGGGCGCCATCGCGGGCGGCGAACAGGAGCGTGCGGCCGGACGGCGAGAGGGTCGGCCCGACGTGAAGCCCGGCAAGACCGGTCCCGATCGGCTGGCGCGGACCCCAGCTCGAGCCGCTGCGCTCGAGGCGGAACAGCGCGCCCTCCGACATCAGGACGGCGAAGCGGCCGTCGCGGCTGGGTTCGAATTCATATTCGTCGTCGGCAGTGCTGACGGTGCCCCCGACATTCTCGACGCGCCAGCCGCCCGCCTCCGGCACAGCGTGGTAGATGTCGGTCTGGCCGAAGCCGCCGTCGCGGCCGGACCCGAAATAGAGACCGCCCCGGCCGTCGCTGCGGGGAAACCATTCCGCAGCGGGGGAATTGACCGGCGCCGGAAGCCGCGCCGGCGCGCCCCAGCGGCCCTCGGCGCCCCGCTCGACCATCCAGATGTCGAGGTCGTCGCCGGTCTTCGCGGGCGGATCGGCGCGCGAGGAGATGAAATAGACGCGCCTGCCGTCGGCGGCAAAATAAGGATCCGCTTCCACGCCGGCACCGCTGAACGGCGCCGGCTCGGCCGCCATCAGACGTCCGCCCGCGCAGCGGCTCACCAGGATTCGCCAGCCGGAGAAGTTCGGCGCTGAACGGACGAAATAGAGGTCGCCGGTCAGTGGGTCCGGTGCGGGATGCGATTCGAATTGGTCCGAGCTCACCCCCTCCGGCCGCCACGGCGTGGCCGGCGAAGCGGCCTGAAGGCCCGCGGCGATGAGCCAGGAGGCGATCACGCTCGCTGTCTCATTCGTAGCGCAGGGCGTTGATCGGGTTGGTCCGCGACACGCGCAGGGCATGTCCCGAGACCGTGCCCAGCGCGATCGCCAGCGCCAGCAGCCCGGCGAGCACGAACGGCGTCGGCCCGAGGTCGATGCGCTCGTCGAACGTGTTGAGCCAGTTGCGCATCACCCACCAAGCGGCCGGCCAGGCGATCAGGTTGGCAATGATCACCGGCTTCGAGAACTGCCAGGCGAGCAGCCGCACGATGTCCCGCGAACGGGCGCCGAACACCTTGCGGATGCCGATCTCCTTGGTTCGCCGCTCAGCGGTGAAAGCGGCGAGGCCGAACAGGCCCAGGCAGGCGATCACGACCGCCAGCAGCGTGAAGGCGGCGAAAGTGCGCCCCCGCGCCGCGTCCCCAGCATAGAGGTCCGCGAGCCGCGCATCGGTGAACTCGCCTTCATAGGGGATCGTCTCGACGACGCGCCGCCACACATCGCCCACGGCGCGGCGCACCGCTTCCGGGTTGGACGAGGAATAGCGGATCAGCATGTCCGAATAGATGCCGCTGTCGTAGAAGATGCTCGGCTCCACCGGCTCGCGCAGCGAGTGGAAGCGGGTGTCCGCGACAATGCCGACGATGGTAGCCGGTACCAGCCCGACCTCCTCCCCGAACGCGTTGAGGCTGATCTGCCTGCCCAATGCCGCCGAGGGGTTGCCCAAGCCCATGCGCCGCACCGCCGCCTCGTTGACGACGACGTTGATGCCGCGCCCTTGGATCTGCCGTGCCGCCGCAAGACGCGCCTCATCGTCGAGATAGGGGGTGAAGGCGTTGTCGTTGGCGAACTGGCCCGAGAGGGTGCGGCCGGCGAGCAGGCGCAGCCCTGCGGTACGGAAGAATTCCGGATTGGCGCTGTAGAAGCCGATCACCATCGGCTGCGGATTGCCGGGCACTCGTACGTTGGTGTTGAGCGTCTGATCGCCGGCGATCTTGACGATGCTGGCGCCGACCGACTCCACGCCCGGCACCCGCGCCACTTCGCGCATCAGCGTCTCGTAAAGCGGGATGACCACGGCGCGGTCCATGTTGGCGACCTGGATCAGGCCCTCGCGCCGGAAGCCGATGTCG
>DASZEO010000528.1:0-2261 GCA_035940755.1 Allosphingosinicella sp.
GACGTCGACGAATATTGCCTCTCCGAAGGCTGGATCCGCGTCCAGGCCGGCAAGGCCGTCGACCGCCACGGCATGCCCGTCACCGTGAAGCTGTCCGGTCCCGTCGAAGCGTGGTGGCGCGACGAAGGCGAACAAGGAACCGAAGGGGGAGGCGGAATAGGCTCGCCCGCGTGAAGATCGCGACCTTCAACGTCAACGGAGTCAACGGAAGGCTGCCGCTCCTGCTCGAATGGCTCGAGGAGGCCCAGCCCGACGTCGCCTGCCTTCAGGAGCTGAAGGCGCCCGACGAGAAATTTCCGGCCGCGGCTATCGAGAAAGCGGGCTACGGCGCCATCTGGCACGGGCAGCCGCGGTGGAACGGCGTCGCCATGCTCGCGCGCGGCTGCGAGCCGGTAGAGACCCGGCGCGGGCTGCCCGACGATCCCGATCCCACCCACAGCCGCTACATCGAGGCGGCGGTGAACGGCGTGCTGATCGGCTGCCTTTACGCGCCCAACGGCAATCCGGTGCCGGGGCCGAAGTTCGACTACAAGCTAAGGTGGCACGAGCGGTTTCACGATCATGCCGCGACGCTCTTCCCGCTCGATTGCGCAGTGGTCCTCGCCGGCGATTACAACATCATCCCCACTGACGCCGACGCCTACAAGCCGGAGCGCTGGGCCGACGACGCCCTGTTCCAGCCGGAGGCCCGGGCGGAATATCGGCGCCTGCTGGCGCAGGGCTGGCTCGATTCCATCCGCCATCTCTATCCCGAGGAGCGGATCTACACCTTCTGGGACTATTTCCGGAACGCGTGGGGGCGCAATGCCGGCATCCGCATCGACCATCTGCTTTTGAATGCTCAGGCGGCTGCACGGCTCGCTTCGGCGGGCGTAGACCGGGACGTCCGCGGCCTCCCCCACGCCAGCGATCACGCGCCAACCTGGGTGGAAATGCGCGACGAGTGACTCAGCCGCTCCGCCTCCACGGCTCCAGCACGAGGTAGATGGGAGCGCTGGTCGGCCCCTCGCGGGAGGCGCTGACGAGCCGCCGGCGCGCCAGGTGCCGAACCGCCCCCTGGACGGCGGACTTCGACACCCCGGTTTGGGTGGCGATCGTCTGAAGGCTGGCGCCGATCCGCTCTCGCCCTTCGCCGCGGCTCCTGCGCCACAGCCACAGATAGACCAGGAAGGCCGAGGCCGCGCGGTCGTGGCCGACCAGGTCGCGCATCAGCACGTCGGGAATATAGGGATCGAGCGGCACGGGCTGCGTCACTTCCGCGACTATAGTGTTCATCGGACGACTTGTCGCGCCTGCGCCGCTTCGCGTTAAGCACGGCCGAGGAGGCGATGATGATCACTCACGTCAAGTTTGTCAGCATTCCCACCCGCGACCAGGATCGGGCGCTTAGATTCTGGACCGAGCAGGCCGGCTTCACGCTCATGACCGACCAGCCGTTCAGCGACGAGCAGCGCTGGATCGAGCTCAAGGTCGGCAGCAGCGACACGCGCTTCGTCCTGTTCACGCCCGACGGGCAGCAGGACCGGATCGGCAGCTTCTTCAACGGCGCTCTGGCGTGCGACGACGTCGAGGCGACCTACCGCCAGCTCTCCCAGCGCGGCGTCGAGTTCGACGGCGCGCCGCAGAAGCAGCCGTGGGGAACGTTCGCCACTTTCCGCGACCCCGACGGCAACCGCTTCGTGTTGAGCTCCCGCTGAGGGCTCAGAACAGCCCGTCGCGCGGGCCGAAGACGGCAAAAGCCGCCAGGACCGCCCCGACTGTGGCGATGAAGGGAAGCAGGCGCTGCCGCCGCCGCAGCGGCTGCTCGCATAAATACGCACCCGCCGCCGCAATCGCCGCGGCGGCAGGCGGCACCCACCACCGGTAGACGAAGAAGGCGTAGCCGGTCGCTGCAAGCGCGACGGCCGCAGCCGCCCAGCCCATCCGTGGAGCCGCGAAGGCGGCGGCAAAGAGGCAGAACAGGCCTGCGCCGAGATAGAACAAGCCGCTCTCCCCTTCGCGCGGGCAGCGCCCTAACGCGCTGTTAACCATCGTCTCTTAGCGTGACGAGCCATGGCGTCCATATTCCCAGCGCAACCCGGGCGAGCCGCCCCGATCTACGGCCGCCTCAGCGATCCGGGCCTGGCGATCGGCGGGCCTCGGTTCGACGCGCTGCTGCTGTGGGGCTGCCCGCTCGCTTCCGCCCTGCTGGTCTGGCTGTGGATCGCGGGCGCCGCCCTGCTCCCCTCTGCACCGCGGGCGGCCGCCATCGCCGCGCTGGG
>DASZEO010000529.1:0-3408 GCA_035940755.1 Allosphingosinicella sp.
CGCAGCCGTTGCGCACCCCGCGCTTTGCCGCCATAGAGCCGCCTGCCCACCGCCCATGAAATGAGAAAGGTCCGCAAGCGTGGCCAAGGCAGCAGCGTCGGGACGCACTTTGTCGCGGGCGAGGGCTGCGCCGGCGCCGCCGCAGCGGCCGAACCGGGAGCGGCCGCCTGAGCCGCAGCGCTACCAGGCAAGCCGCGAGGAGCTGCTGGAATTCTATCGGCAGATGCTGCTCATCCGCCGCTTCGAGGAGCGCGCGGGCCAGCTTTACGGCCTCGGCCTCATCGGCGGCTTCTGCCACCTCTATATCGGCCAGGAGGCGGTCGCGGTCGGCCTCCAGTCGGCGCTCGATACGGAGCGCGATTCGGTGATCACCGGCTATCGCGACCACGGCCACATGCTCGCCTACGGCATCGATCCCAAGGTCATCATGGCGGAGCTGACCGGGCGCGCCGCCGGCATTTCGAAGGGCAAGGGCGGCTCGATGCACATGTTCAGCGTCGAGCACAAATTCTATGGCGGCCACGGCATCGTCGGGGCGCAGGTGTCGCTGGGCACCGGCCTCGCGTTCAAGCACAAATATGCCGACGACGGGGGTGTGTGCCTCGCTTATTTCGGCGACGGCGCGGCCAACCAGGGCCAAGTCTACGAGAGCTTCAACATGGCCGAGCTGTGGAAGCTGCCGATCATCTACGTGATCGAGAACAACCAATACGCGATGGGCACCAGCGTCAACCGCTCCTCGGCCGAGGACCAGCTCTACCGCCGCGGCGACTCCTTCCGGATCCCGGGCATCCAGGTCGACGGCATGGATGTGCTCGCCGTGCGCGGGGCGGCCGAGACGGTGATCGACTGGGTGCGCTCCGGCAAAGGCCCGGTGCTGCTCGAGCTCAAGACCTACCGCTATCGCGGCCATTCGATGTCGGATCCCGCCAAGTACCGTTCGCGCGAAGAGGTCCAGGCGGTGCGCGAGAAGTCGGACCCGATCGAGCTTGCCGAGCGCGAGCTTGAGGCGCTGGGCGTGGGCGAGGCGGACCTCAAGGCGATCGACAAGGAGATCAAGGCGATCGTCGTCGGCGCCGCCGACTTCGCCGAGCAGGCGCCCGAGCCCGATCCGGCCGAGCTCTACACCGACGTTCTGGTCGAGACCTACTGATGCCGATCGAGCTCAAGATGCCGGCTCTGTCTCCGACCATGGAGGAAGGGACGCTCGCCAAATGGCTGGTCAAGGAGGGCGACAGCGTGTCGTCCGGCGACATCCTCGCCGAGATCGAGACCGACAAGGCGACCATGGAGTTCGAGGCGGTGGACGAGGGGACCGTCGCGCAGATCCTGGTCCCCGAAGGCACCGATGAGGTGAAGGTCGGCACCGTCATAGCTTTGATCGCGGCGGAGGGCGAGGCGGCTTCGACCCCTCCCGCGCCCGCCGCGGCTCCGGCCGCCGCGGCCGAACCGGCTGCGACGGAAGGAAAGGTCGAGCAGCCCAGCGATCAGAAGACCGAGCCAGAGGCCGAGGCCCAGGCGACCCAGACGCAGATGCCGACCGGCGCGCGCGACCTGGTGGCGTCGGCCGAGCGGACCGACGAGGCGCCGGAAGTACCCGAGGGGACCGAGACGGTCCGGACCACCGTCCGCGAGGCGCTTCGGGATGCCATGGCCGAGGAGATGCGCCGCGACGAGCGCGTGTTCGTCATGGGCGAGGAGGTCGCCGAATATCAGGGCGCCTACAAGGTCACCCAGGGCCTGCTCGACGAATTCGGCGCCAGGCGGGTGATCGACACGCCGATCACCGAATATGGCTTTGCCGGCGTCGGCACCGGCGCGGCGATGGGCGGGCTGCGGCCGGTGATCGAGTTCATGACGTTCAACTTCGCCATGCAAGCCATTGATCACATTATCAATTCGGCGGCGAAGACCAATTATATGTCGGGCGGGCAGATGCGCTGCCCGATCGTCTTCCGCGGGCCCAACGGCGCGGCTGCCCGAGTCGCCGCTCAGCACAGCCAGAATTACGGCCCATGGTATGCGAGCGTGCCGGGGCTGGTGGTGATCGCCCCTTATTCGGCGGCCGATGCCAAGGGGCTGCTCAAAGCTGCCATCCGGTCTGAAGACCCGGTTGTATTTCTCGAGAACGAACTGCTTTACGGCCAGAGCTTCGACGTTCCCAAGGTCGACGATTACGTCCTTCCGATCGGCAAGGCGCGGGTCGTTCGCGAAGGCGCCGACGTCACCCTGGTGAGTTATTCGATCGGTGTCGGGGTAGCGCTCGATGCGGCCGAGCGGCTCGCCGGCGACGGCATTGAGGCGGAAGTGATCGACCTTCGCACGCTGCGCCCGCTCGACAAGGCGACGGTGCTTCGCTCGCTCGCCAAGACCAACCGCATGGTCTGCGTCGAGGAGGGCTGGCCGGTCTGCTCGATCTCGGCCGAGCTGATGGCGCTCGCGATGGAAGAGGGTTTCGACGATCTTGACGCCCCCGTCCTTCGCGTCACCGACGAAGACGTGCCGCTGCCTTACGCCGCCAATCTCGAGAAGCTGGCGCTGATCAAGGCGGAAAGCGTCGTCGAGGCGGCGCGGAAGGTCTGCTACCGGTGAGCCGCCACCCTCCCCGCCGCGGGGAGGGCTGAGCGTTGAATCCGGACCTCGATCCCGATCGCCGGCTGGCTCTGGCCTATGTCCCCGCAACCCGCCGCCCAGCGGTCGACGCGCTCTGGCGTCTTGACGTCACTCTGGGCGCCGTGCTCGTCACGGGGCGCGATCCGATGGTCAGCCGGATCCGCCTCGCCTGGTGGCGGGAATCATTGGAAAAGCTGGATCGCGCTCCCCCTCCCGCCGAACCGGTGCTGGAGGCGCTGGCGCGCCGGGTGCTGCCCGAGGGGGTGACCGGGGCCCAGCTTGCCGAAATGGAGCAGGGCTGGAGCCTGCTGACCGAACCGCACCCGCTGAGCCGCGCCGATCTCGACGCTTATGCGCAACGGAGGGGCGGGCGCCTGTTCCGATATGCCGCGCTGCTGCTGGGCGAGGCTCCGGAACCGGCGGTGGACCACGCCGGGGAGGCGTGGGCGCTGGTCGACCTTGCCCGCCGCAGCTCGAACCAGGCCGAAGCCGCCGCGGCGCTGGCGGCTGCCTGCGAGCGGCCCCTGCCTCGCTCCTGGCCGCGACGGCTGCGGCCGATCGGCATGCTGGCTGTGCTCGCTCGCCGCGACGCCGTTCGAGCGCCGGCGACCTGGGAGCCGCAGGGCTCGCCCCGGCGGATGCTGCGCATGCTCGGCCATCGTCTTACCGGCCATTGATCCGTTTTGGCGGAATAGTTCATCCGATCTGGCGTTTTTCGCGGAGCGCGATAGCATTTGCCTCACAAGGAGGGACCAATGCGATTCGTCGCGGGCGTGGGATCGGCTCTGCTGCTGG
>DASZEO010000530.1:0-6093 GCA_035940755.1 Allosphingosinicella sp.
CGCCTTCGCGGCTTATGATGCGGACGACACGCAGCGCTGCGCCGTCCTCACCGGCTCCGACCGCGCCTTCGCCGCCGGCGCCGATATCAAGGAGATGTCCGATCAGGGCTTCGCCTCGATGTACTCGAGCAACTTCTTCGCCGGATGGGAGAAGGTCACCGCGACCCGCAAGCCGTGGATCGCCGCCGTCGCCGGCTATGCGCTGGGCGGCGGCTGCGAAGTGGCGATGATGGCCGATTTCATCATCGCCGCCGACACCGCCAGGTTCGGCCAGCCCGAGATCAGGCTCGGCGTCACCCCCGGCATGGGCGGATCGCAGCGGCTCACCCGGGCCGTCGGCAAGGCCAAGGCGATGGAGATGTGCCTGACCGGGCGGATGATGGACGCCGCCGAGGCCGAGCGCTCCGGCCTGGTGGCCCGTGTCGTCCCGGCCGAAGACCTGGTCGAGGAGGCGCTCAAGTCGGCCGCGCTGATCGCCTCGATGGCCCCGCTCGCCGCCGTCGCCACCAAGGAGATGGTCAACGCCGCCTTCGAAACCGGGCTCGCGCAAGGCATCGCCTTCGAGCGGCGGCTTTTCCACGGCCTGTTCGGCACCGAGGATCAGAAAGAGGGCATGGCCGCCTTCGTCGACAAGCGCGAGGCGCAGTGGAAGGGGCGTTGATAATCCTCCCCGGAACGGGGAGGGGGACCATGCGCAGCATGGTGGAGGGGGCCCCCTCCGTCAGCGCTGCGCGCTGCCACCTCCCCGTCCAGGGGAGGAGCTAGGAGCGAAACATGGCACGCGTCGCATTCATCGGGCTGGGCAATATGGGCGGCGGGATGGCCGCGAACCTGGCGAAAGCGGGCCATGACGTGCGCGCCTTCGATCTGGTGCCGGAGGCGCTCGAGCGGGCGAAGGAGCGCGGCTGCCTCGCCGCGACGTCCGCCGCCGAGGCGGTCGCCGAAGCCGAAGCGGTCGTCACCATGCTTCCCGCCGGCAAGCATGTGCGCGACGTCTACGAATCCGCGGTGATCGGCCAGGCGCCGTCCAGCGCCATCCTGATGGACTGCTCGACCATCGATGTCGGCACCGCGCGCGAGGAGACGGAAAAGTCGCGGGCGGCGGGCTACCTGATGGTCGACGCGCCGGTCTCCGGAGGCATCGCGGCGGCCGAGGGCGGCACCCTCACCTTCATGGTCGGCGGGACCGAGGAGGCGTTCGCCCGCGCCGAGCCGTTCCTCGCTTTGATGGGCAAGGCGGTGATCCATGCCGGCGGCCCCGGCTCCGGTCAGGCTGCGAAGATCTGCAACAACATGCTGCTCGGCGCGTCGATGATCGCGACCTGCGAGACGTTCGTCCTGGCGCAGAAGCTCGGCCTCGACCCGCAGACCTTCTTCGACATCGCGTCCAAGGCGTCCGGCCAATGCTGGTCAATGACCAGCTACTGCCCCGTTCCCGGCGTCGGGCCCGAAACGCCCGCCGACCGGGATTATGACGGCGGTTTCGCGACGGCTTTGATGTTGAAGGATCTGCGCCTCGCGATGGAGGCGGCGCAGAGCGTCGACGCCTACACGCCGATGGGGTCGCATGCCGAGGAGCTGTACACGCGTTTTGCCGAAGGGCTGGGCGGCGCCGGCAAGGACTTTTCCGCGATCATCAGGATGATCGACGACAGCTGGAAGCCCCCGCAGGGCACCGGAGGCCCGCCCCCGCCGCCGGGATACAAGCTCTAGCCGAGCACGGCCGCGACAGCCCCGCGCCAGCCCTCCAGGCGAGCCTCGCGCGCCTCCGCCGGCAGCTTGGGCGTGAAGCGCTCGACCGGGCCGCGCATCGCCGCGGCGTCCTGCAGCGAGGCGAACAGGCCGCAGCCTACCCCCGCGAGCATGGCGGCGCCCAAGGCGGTGGTCTCGACGAAGGCCGGCCGCTCCACCTCCAGGTCGAGCACGTCGGCCAGATCCTGCGCCATCCAGTCGTTCGCGGCCATGCCGCCGTCGATCTTGAGCCGCTCCCACTCGGCGCCGTCGGCCGCAAAGGCGCGCATCAGATCGTGGGTCTGGTGCGCCATCGCCTCCAGCGCGGCGCGGACGACCTCGCGCCGCCCGGTCGAGAAGGCCAGCCCGGAAATCGCCGCCCGCGCCTCCGGCCGCCAATGCGGCGCGCCGAGGCCGCAAAGCGCCGGTACCACATAGACGCCGCCGCTGCCGGGGAGCGAGGCGGCGATCTGCGCCGTCTCCGCGGCGGTGGCGATGAGGCCGAGATCGTCGCGCAGCCACTTGATCAGGCTGCCTGCAACGAAGACCGAGCCTTCTAGCGCATAACGACGTTCGCCGCCGAGCTGCCACGCCACCGTCGTCAAGAGCCGGTGGCGCGAGATGGGCGCCGCGCTTCCGGTGTGGGTGAGGACGAATGCTCCGGTCCCGTAGGTCGCCTTGGTGTCGCCGGCGTCGAGGCAGGCCTGGCCGATCGCCGCCGCCTGCTGGTCGCCGGCCATGCCGCAGATCGGGATCGGCCGCCCGAACAGCTCGACCTGGGTGCTGCCATAGGCGCCGGCGCAGTCGACCACCTCGGCAAGCGAGCGGGCGCTGACGCCGAACTGGTCCAACAGCGCGCCGTCCCATAGGCCGGTCCGGATATCGAACAGCGCCGTTCGCGAGGCGTTGGTGGCATCGGAAATGTGAAGTCCGCCGGTGAGGCGGTAGACGAGCCAGCTTTCCACCGTTCCGACCAGGAGGTCCTCGCCCGCTTGCTTAAGCTGCGGCCAGTTCGCCAGGGCCCAGGCGATTTTGCTGGCGCTGAAATAGGGATCGAGCAGCAGCCCGGTACGCTCCTGCAGCCCCGCTTCCTGCCCTTCCTCCTTCAGTGAGGCACATAATTCGGCTGTGCGGCGATCCTGCCAGACGATGGCGGGCGCCAGCGCTTTCCCAGTGGCGCGGCTCCAGAACACGATCGTCTCGCGCTGGTTGGTGATGCCGATGGCGGCGACGCGGTCAGCGCCGCCGGCCCGCTCCAGCACCGCGCGGGCACAAGCCAGGCTCGACCGCCAGATCTCCTCCGCGTCATGCTCCACCCAGCCGGGCTGCGGATAATGCTGCGTCAGGTCGCGCTGCTCGACGCCGACGCACCGACCGCCCGCCTCGAACAGCATCGCCCGGGTACTCGTCGTCCCTTCGTCGATGACAAGGATCGTCTGCTCAGCCATCGCCTCAATGTCCCCGGAATGGGTCAGGCTGTCGAGCCACTAAGATGGCGCTTGCGCCGGACGCTCCGGCGGATAGGTTCACGCCAAGGCGCGAAGGCGCAAAGGGGGCGTGATGCGCGACATCGACGAGCTCGCACGCGAAGCCGTGGATTGCGGCTTCAGGATCCACAGCGAGCTCGGTCCCGGACTGCTCGAATCCGTTTACGAGGCGCTGATGGCGGCGAGCCTTGCCCGCCGCGGCTTGGCGGTGGAGCGGCAGAAGCCGATAGCCATTGAGTTCGACGGAATGAGACTCGGCGAGGGGTTCCGGGCGGACTTGCTGCTCGAGGGCCGGCTCATCATCGAGATCAAGTCGGTCGACCGGCTGGCGCCGGTCCATGCCCGGCAGCTCCTGACCTATTTGCGATTGGCCAAGCAGCCCTTGGGGCTGCTCATGAACTTCGGCGGCGAAACGTTCCGCGAAGGCGTCAAACGCGTGGCGAACAACCACACTCCCTTTGCGCCTTCGCGCCTTTGCGTGAACCAGACGGCCTCGAATGCGGCACCGCGTCCGGAGGACTGAACCGCCTCTCCCCTCCCCGCCTCCCGCGACGGACCGATAACGCACGTGCAATCCTTCGATCTTCTCGTCGTCGGCGGCGGCATCAACGGGGCGGCGATCGCTCGCGATGCGGCCGGGCGCGGGCTGAAGGTGTTGCTGGTCGAGAAGGACGACCTTGCCGCCCACACCAGCTCGGCGTCCTCGAAGCTGATCCACGGTGGGCTTCGCTACCTCGAGCAGTTCGAGTTCCCGCTGGTGCGGGAGTCGCTGCGCGAGCGCGAGATCCTGCTTCGGACGGCCCCGCACATCGTCCGGCCGCTGCGCTTCGTGCTCCCCGACCCACCCGGCGGCCGGCCGACCTGGCTGCTGCGCTTCGGCCTCAGGCTCTACGACCTGCTCGCCGGCCGTTCCGTCCTGGCGCGTTCGCATCGCCTCCGGGAGCCGGACGCGGCGCTGAAGCCCGGCTTCGCGCTGCTCGGCTATTGGGACGCGTGGGTCGACGACGCGCGGCTGGTGGTCCTCAACGCCGTCGACGCCGCCGAGCACGGTGCCCAGATCGCGACCCGGACCGAGCTGCTTGCCGCCGAGCGCGCGGGCGACAGCTGGCTCGCCGAGCTGTCCGGCGGCCGCACCGTCCAGGCGCGCATGATCGTCAACGCCGCCGGTCCATGGGTGGCCCAGGTTCTTCAGAAGCGGCTCGGCGGAAGCGGCCGCAGCGGCGTCCGGCTCGTCAAAGGCAGCCACATCCTTGTCCCGAGACTTTGGAACGGCCAGCAGGCCTATATCCTGCAGCAGCCGGACAGCCGCGTCGTCTTCGCCCTTCCTTATGGGGAGTACAGCCTCATCGGCACGACCGACGTGCCGGTCGCGAACCCGGAGGAAGCCGCGATTTCCAGCGACGAGATCGATTATCTCTGCGCCGCCGCGAACGGCTACTTCGTCCGGCAGACGGCGCCGGCCGACGTCGTATGGCGCTATTCGGGCGTGCGCTCCCTCTACGACGACGGCTCGGCCGCGGCGAAGGACGTGACCCGCGACTACCGGCTCGAGCTTGACCCCGCCCCCGGGCCGAAGCTCCTCTCCGTCTTCGGCGGCAAGATCACGACGGCTCGCGCACTGGCGGAGGAAGCGCTCGAGCGGCTCGGCGTCACTGGCCGCGGCTGGACTCAGGACGCTGCGGTGCCGGGCGGGGACGCGCCTGCGCTCGCGCCTGAGTGGCTCCCGGCCCCGCTGCGGCAACGGCTGGCGACCGCCTATGGAAGCCGCCTGCCGGCTCTGCTGGCGAATGCCCAATCGCCGACAGACCTGGGCCGCCACTTCGGCGCCGGGCTGTACGAGGCGGAGGTCCGCTACCTGGTCACGGTGGAGTTCGCCCGCACGGCCGAAGATATCCTCTGGCGCCGGACCAAGCTCGGCCTCCACACCGGTGCCGCCGAGCAGCAGGCCCTTCGCGATTATCTTGGCGGCTAGGGGCCTTCGTGCAGAGGATCGGTGCCGTGCTCCGGCACTTCCTCCAGCTCGCGGCGGCTCTTCTCGGCCTCCCGCTCGATGGCCTCGCTCTCCTTGTGCGGAAGATCCTCGTCCTTGGGCTTGTCCATGAGCCTCTCCTCGCCGGCTGAACGCACGCACCGCCGGAACGGCTCCGCGCCTGCCAAGTTGGTTCGGCATGGCAGTCTCGGCTCAAGAAGCCGCCGCCCGGGCGGGAAGCGGCAGCAGCGTCATCGGCTGGAAGCTCGACCGCGAGCAGCGCAAGGAGCTGCTCCAGCAATTCCCGCCCCGGTTCGGCAACGTCGTCGCGGATCACGTGACGCTGGCGGCAAGGGCTTCCGCGCAGGCACCGCTGCCGCAGGAGACGGAAGGCGAGATCGTCGGGCGGGTCATTGACGGCAAGGGGGTCGAAGCGATGATCGTCGCCATCGGCGGCACGACCGACCGGCCCGACGGCAGCACCTACCACATCACCTGGTCGCTCGCCGACGGGCGCAGGGCGAAGGAGAGCAACGACGTGCTTCGCGAGCAATCGTGGGAGATGTTCGACCTGCCGATGCCGGTGATGCTCCAGCCGGCGCGCTTCCGGTGAGGCAGCTTTACCTCGACTGCGACGGCGTGCTCGCCGACTTCGACAAGGGCGCGACCGCGGTGCTGGGGCTCCACCCGCGCGCGTTCGAGAAGCGCCACGGCATCGGCCGGTTCTGGCAGAAGCTCGCCTCGGCGCCCGACTTCTACTTCGGGCTGCCGCTGATGGACGACGCGATGGAGCTGTTCGAGGCGGTCAGGCACCTGAACCCGATCATCCTGACCGGCCTTCCGCGCGGCAACTGGGCGGCCGACCAGAAGGTGCGCTGGGCGGCGCAGCATTTTCCGGGAACGAAG
>DASZEO010000531.1:0-1789 GCA_035940755.1 Allosphingosinicella sp.
CCACCTGCCCGGCGGTCGCGAGATCACCCTCCCGCCCAACGCGCCGGTACTCTTCTATTTACAGCGGCTGCGGGACGAGGCGCACCGCTTCGCGATCGGCGCCCACCGCCAGAAAAGGGCCAAGAGCCTCGTCACCAGCCCGCTCGACGAGGTCCCGGGTATCGGCCCGGGCCGCAAGCGGGCGCTGCTGATGCATTTCGGCACCGCGCGCGCCGTCAAGAGCGCGGCGTTGGAGGACCTGGAGAAGGTCCCCGGAATTTCCCGCACCACCGCGCGCGGCGTCTACGATTATTTCCATCCCGGCGGCTGATCGTGCGGCTGGAAACGCAGGCCCTCGTCGTCGCCGTCCGCCGGCACGGCGAGCATGGCGCCATCGTCCGGGCTCTGACGCCCGAGGCGGGGGTGCAGGCGGGGTATGTCCGCGGCGGCAAGTCGCGGCGGCTGCGGCCGGTGCTGGTACCAGGCAACAGCGTCCAGACGGAATACCGGGCCCGGACCGCGGAGCAGCTCCCGCACCTGACGGTGGAGCTGGTCCACAGCCGCGCCTTCCTGCTGTCGGAGCCGCTCGCCGCGGCGGCCATCGAGTGGGCTTGCGCGCTCACCGCCGCCGCTTTGCCGGAAGGCCAGCCTTATCCCCGTCTCTATGAGGGGCTGGACGGCCTGCTAACCGCGGTCGAGGCGGCGCCGAGCGCGCGCGGCTGGAGCGGGGCTCTGGCCAGCTATGAGCTGCTCATGCTCAACGAAACAGGGTTCGGCCATCCGCGCGCGGTGCTGGGCGAAGACTGGGCGTCGGTGCACGAGACCCTCAAGCGCACCGGCTACTTCCTCGAGCGCGACCTGCTCACCGGCCGCCAGTCGGAAGTCCTGGCGGCGCGCGAGCGGCTGATCGAGCGCCTCAAGCGGATCGGCGGTTGACCGTGGACCGCCGCCGTCACAGGAAGCGCTGGTGAAAGAATTCTTCCCCCACAGCGCCACCACTCGCGGCATCACCGTGCGCGTGTCGGTGAGCTATCTCCAGGAGCAGTCGGAGCCCGCCAAGGGCCGCTGGTTCTGGGCCTATCACATCCGCATCGAGAATGAGGGCGGCAAGGCGGTCCAGCTGGTCAGCCGCGAATGGGTGATCAGCGACGGGCGCGGGCTCACTCATGAAGTGCGGGGCGAAGGCGTGGTCGGCGAGCAGCCGGTGCTCGAGCCCGGCGGCTCGTTCGATTATGTCTCAGGCTGCCCGCTCACGACGCCGACGGGCGCGATGGAGGGCCGTTACTTCATGGTTGCCGCCGACGGCTCGACTTTCGAAGTGACGATCCCGCGCTTCCCCCTGATCGCTCCGGCGGTGACGAGCTGAGACGCCTCAGGCGAAGGCGTAAGCGGTGGCCCGGCTGCGCAGCTCCGCGTTCTTCTTGCTGCAAAGGTGGGGGATCAGGAACGCGTCGGCGATGACTCCGATCGCCACCAGGACCAGCAGCCCGACCGCGGGCAGGAAGCCGGTCATGAGCAGCGACCAGCTGACGATCCAAACGCCGAACTGGATCACCCCCGAGACGGGATAGCCGAGATAGAAACGATGCCCTCCGGCCGCGCCGAAGAAGAACCAGAACAAATAGGCGGCGCCGATGGACTTTTCGGCGACGAAGACGGGGCCGCTCGCCCCCGCGGCCGGCGCGGGGCGGGCGATCGGCGTCGCGGCGGCGGCAGCGCCGAAGCTGCGTTCGGCGGCCGGCTGCAGGGCGAGCTCGGCGGCGCGCGCGCGCTCCGCGGCGATGAAGGCGGCTCGCCGCCGCGCCATCTC
>DASZEO010000532.1:0-5319 GCA_035940755.1 Allosphingosinicella sp.
ACGCGGATCGCCTGGCTCATCGCCTGGGTGGTGACGCCCATGTCGGCCATCAGGTCGAGCCGCGGCCGGATCGTGATCTCGGGCCGCCTGAGGTCGCCCGCGATGCGCGGGGCGCGAAGCTCCGGCCGCTGGCGCATCTGCTCGACCAGCGTCAGCGCCGCCTGCTGGAGCTTGGCGGGGTCCGAGCCCGCCAGCAGCACCGCAACGTCGCGGCCGCCGGCCTGGTTCTGGTTGCGGAAGAACACGCGGGCATCGGGGATCACCTGCAGCTGCGGAGCCACCTGCCGCTGGAACTCGGTGCTGGTCCGGTCGCGGCCTTCGCCGCGGTCTTTGAGGGAGACGTATATGGTGGCGTTCCCGGCTCGGACCGATGCGAAGGCAGACGCGACGTCCGGCTGCCGGAGCAAGACCCTTGCGGCCCGCTCCGCCACCGTTCGGGTCTGATCCAGCGTCACGCCCGGCGGCATCTCGATCGCCGCCGAGACGGTGTCGTCGTCGGTGTTGGGCTGGAACGTCTGGTCGAGCGTCGCGAAGGCGAAAAGCTGGATGAGGAAGCAGGCCATGCCGATGAAGACGGTCTTCCACCGGTTGTTGAGGGTCCAGCGCAAGACGCCGAGATAGCGGTCCATCAGCCAGCCTTCGCCGTGCTTGGCCTGGCCTTTCGACTTCAGGAAATAGGCGGCGATCATCGGCGTGATCATCCGGGCGACCGCCAGGCTGATCAGCACGGCGATGACGATGGTCAGGCCGAAGCTGATGAAGAACTGGCCGATTATCCCGCTCATCATCGAGACCGGCAGGAACACGGCGACGATAGAGAAGGTGGTGGCGACGACCGGGAGGCCGATCTCGTCTGCCGCGTCGATCGACGCCTGATAGGCGCTCTTGCCCATCCGCATGTGCCGGACGATGTTTTCGATCTCGACGATCGCGTCGTCCACCAGCACGCCCGCCACGAGGCTTAGCGACAACAGCGTCACCATGTTCAAGGTGAAGCCCATCATGTCCATGAACCAGAAGGCCGGTATGGCCGACAGCGGAATGGCGATCGCGGAGATCACCGTTGCACGCCAGTCGCGCAGGAACAGGAACACGACGATGACGGCGAGCACCGCGCCTTCCACAAGGGCGCGCATCGACGAGTCGTACTGCATCTCGATATATTTGACGGGCGTGAAGAGGAGCGTGAATCGGACCCGCGGGTCCTCGCGCTCCAGCTCTCGCAGCGCGTCCTGGACGGCATGATAGACGGTGACGTCGGAATAGCCCTTGGCCTTCTGGATCATGAAGCTGACCACCTGGCGGCCGTTCTGGATGCCGTAGGAGGTCTGCTCCGCCCACTGGTCGCGGACGCTGGCGACGGCATTGAGCCGGATGGTCCTGCCGCCGCCCAGGGCGATCTGGGTCTCGCCGAGGTCGTGGGCGGTGATCGCGCTGCCGAGCACGCGCACCGACTGCTCCGAGCCCGCAATCTCGGCGCGGCCGCCGGCGGCGTTGAGATTGATCGAGCGCAGCTGCTGGTTGATCTGGGATGCGGTGACGCCCTGCGCCTGCATCCGCACCGGGTCCAGCTCGACGCGGATCTCGCGGCTGACGCCGCCGGTGCGGCTGACGACGGCCACGCCCTCGATTCCCATCAGCCGGCGGTTGAGCGTGTCGTCGATGAACCAGCTCAATTGCTCGACCGTCATGGCCGTGCTTTGCGCCGAGAAGTAGCCGATCGGCTCGTCGGTGAAGTCGACCCGCTCGACCTGCGGCTCCAGGATCCCTTCGGGGAGGTCGCCGCGGATGCGGGCGATGGCATCGCGAACGTCGGAGACGGCGCGGTCCTCGGGCGTGCCGATCTCGAAGCTGATGAAGGTGTTGCTGCTGCCCTCGCGGATGCTCGAATTGATCTCGTTGACGCCGTTGATGCCCCGCACGGCCGCTTCCACGCGGCGGGTAACCTGGATCTCGAGCTCCGGCGGTGCCGCTCCGGGCTGGCTGATGGTCACGTTCGCGGCCGGCGCGGTGATGTCGGGATTGAGGTTCACGTCCATGCGCAGGAAGGCGAGCAGGCCCATCGCCAGCAGGAAGGTGAACAGGACGATCGGGATCACCGGGTTGCGGATCGCCCATGCCGAGATGTTACGCATTCAACGACTCCTTGTCGCCGCGAGTCAGCGGCGGACTGCCCGCTCGGGCCGAATACGCTCGCCCGGATTGAGGAAGGCACCGGCGGACTCGACCACCCGCTCATTGCCGCTGAGACCCTCCGCGATGACTACCCCTCGGTCGGTGACCGGACCGGTGCGGACCGCGCGGCGCTGCACCGTGTTGTTCGGGCCGACGATCATCACGAAAGTTCCTGCATCGTCGGTGAGAACGGCCGATTCGGGCAGCAGCGGTGCCGTCGTCGACCCGGCCCGGATCACGGCCGACGCGAATCCGCCGGGCCTGAGTTCACGGTTGTAAGGGACCAATATCCTCGCCTCGCCCTGTCGCGTCTGTGGGTCTATCAGCGGCGAGATCTGCCAGATCGTGCCCTGGTAGCTCTGGGTCGAGCCGACCGGCGTCACGGTCACCGGGACGCCGACGCTCAGTCGGGCAAGGTCGGTCTGCGGCAGCCGCGCGCGCAGCTCCATCTCCCCGCCCGCCGCGATTCTGAAGAGGGCCCCGGAGCCGGGGCCGACCACCTGGCCCGCCTCGACGCTGCGGGCGAGTACGAGGCCCGCCGTCGGCGAGCGAACGTCGAGCCGGCCGATCCGCGCGCGCGAAGCGCTCAGCTGCGCTTCGGCGACCCGCACGCGGGCGGCGGCGGCATCGCGCGTGGCGCGCTTGCGGTCGACGTCGGCCTGCGAGACGAAGCCGCGCGAGACGAGGCGCATAGCCCGGTCCAGTTCCTGCTGGGCCAGCCGCAGGTCGGCGCGATTCACTTCGATCTGGGCGGCGAGCTGCGCCGATTCCTGCGCCTGGACGCTGCGGTCGATGACCGCGAGCGCCTGTCCGGCTCCGACCCATTGGCCGGGCTCGACCAGCACGCGCACGACCTGGCCGCCTTCGCCGGGCACGCCGACCGGCTGATCGCGGCGCGCGGCGAGCGAGCCGGTGGCGGACAGGATCGCCGGGACGTCCTGGCGGCCCGGGACAATGAAGGTAACGGCAGGAAGGGACTGGCCCTCGGAGGCCTTCGGAGCCTCGGCCTTCTCACCGCCGCCTGCGAACATCAGGAAAGCGGCGATCCCCAGCGCGAGCAAGGCAACCACCGCGATGATGATGTTGCGCCGGCGTCGGCGCCGAACGATCAGGGTTTCTTCGTCGACCACCACATCGTCGATCGCGTCACGGCGCCATTTGCTCGCCTCGAAGTTCATCGCTTTCATCGTCCCCACTCGAACAGCGCGGCACGCGGCCGCTGTGCCCGCACTGTGTTATAGAAATAAAGCACCTGGAACAAGGCCAAAAGCACAGGGCCCGGCATCAAGGCTCCACGTCCGGCAAGCTTCCGACCCTGTCGCAACGCTCCCCCCGGCGCGGAACCGCGATCTACAACCAATGTTACGGCTTTACCACCGCTGAACGTGGGCGCAGAGGGCGGTTGGGCAGGAGATGGAGGAAGCGATGGACTTACTCGCGAACTACAGCTGGATCTGGTGGATCGTCATCGGCGGGCTTGCCGGCCTCATCGCCAAGGCGATCATGCCGGGCCGCGACCCCGGCGGGTGCATCGTCACCATCCTGCTCGGCATCGGCGGCGCGGTGGTCGCGGGCTTCATCGGCCGCTCGGTCGGGTGGTACGGCCAGGGGGACCAGGCCGCGGGCTTCATCGCCGCGATCGTGGGCGCGCTCATCATCCTGTTCGTCTACCGGCTGATCGCCGGCCGGCGCTGAGGCGGCGGTCCTTTCGGTTAAGCAAAGGTGCAGCCGCACCGGCGTTTAAGCCTGGGCGAGCCGAAGCGCCGGTTCGTGTTGAGCGAAGGGAAGATGAGATGATTCGAGCGATGATGGTGGCCGCGGCCTTGCTCGCCGCCGCACCGGCGGCAGCGCAGGTGAGTGAGGTCCGGCCGGTGTCGGGAACCAGGCTCGACGTGGTCGCCACCGGCGAGACTAACCGGGTCCCGGACGTGGTTCGAATCAATGCCGGCGTGACGACGATGGCGCCGACGGCGACCGAGGCGATCCGCCAGAACGGCGCCCAGATCGCTTCGGTGCGGGCGACGCTTCGCCGCGCTGGCGTCGCCGAGCGCGACATCCAGACCAGCTCGATCAGCCTCTATCCGGAGTGGCGCCAGGCGGAGAACCGCAACCCCGAGCTGATCGGCTACCGCGCCCAGAACCAGGTCAGCGTCCGCTTCCGTGACGTCGCCAATTCCGGCCGCATCCTCGACGCCCTGGTGGCCGCGGGCGCCAACCAGATCGACGGTCCCATGTTCATGATCGAGCATCCCGAAGCGGCGCTCGACGAGGCGCGCACCCAGGCGCTCGCCAATGCCCGCACCCGTGCTGAGCTTTATGCCCGTTCGCTCGGCATGCGGGTGGTGCGCGTGCTTTCTGTCAGCGAGGCGGGCCTCGGCTACATGCCGCCGCCGCAGCCGATGATGGTGCGCGAATCCGCGGTGGCGGTGTCGGGGACCCAGATCGTGCCGGGCGAGCAGACGCTCACCGCCAGCCTCACCGTCAGCTTCGAGCTGCAGTAAGGCCGCTTAGCGCAGGCTGCCGCGCCGGAACAGGTTGATCAGGGCGAGCAGCAGGATCGAGCCGAGCAGCGCGACGATGAACGATTCCATGGTCACCGGCCGCAGGATGTCGCCGCGGTAGAAGATCAGGGCCCCGATCAGGGCGCCGGCGATGCCGACCGCGACGTTGAGGATTATCCCCTGCTGGGCGTCGGTGCGCATGACGATGCTGGCGATCCAGCCGACCAGGCCGCCGAGCACGAGCCAGATGAGGACGTACCAGAGCATGCAGGCTTCTCCCGGCTGCGCGGGGCCTGCCTTACTCCGATCCTTGGGAGGCGCCTAGCGCGCGCTCAATAATTCTGCTGGCGGTCGTAGAGCGTTCGGTAATGCTGGATCCGGGTCACCCTTAGGCCCGGCATTCCGGAGCGGTCGACCGCGCGCTGCCAGCCGGCAAATTCCTCGAGGCTCAGCCGATAGCGCTCGCACGCCTCGTCCACACTCAGCAGCCCGCCGTTGACGGCGGAGACGACCTCCGCCTTGCGGCGAACGACCCAGCGGGTGGTCGAGGGCGGCGGCAGCGAGGCGACGGTCAGCGGCTCGCCGAGCGGGCCGATCACCTGAGCAGGCCGGATTTTCTGGTTCTCGATCATTCGTACCTCAA